>NZ_CBABQS010000047.1:0-36857 GCF_964672035.1 Arcicella sp. | reverse complement strand
AAGAGAACGGCTTTTTGCCAATTTTGTTTACTAAAAAGCCACCAAAGTCCAATCACAAATGGCACAAAAATCATTTGATAGCGAAATACAAAACCCACCGTAAACCACCAAGCCATCAAGAAAATTTGTTTTGTATTAAGTTCTTTGGTACAGGCATAATAACAGCCCAACATCATGGGCGGAATACAGGCATATTCACGCAAATCACGAACAGAAAGAAAAGGGAAAACCCAGAAAATGGCTAATAATAAGCCCACAATTTTGGCATCATTCGGGCGATTGCTGAGACGTTCCGTGAGGCGATAACCAACGTAAATCGTAATCATCGAAAACAGTGCATGAACCAAACGAGCCACCAGCATTTTACCTTCTGGATTATACAGACCGAGGCTCTCGCATAAACCAAAAATCACCGTATGAATTTCAATATAAATCAGGTTGAAGATATAAGCCTCACCTTTGGGAATATTGGAAAATGAGTTGGCTACGCCTTTTTCTAAGATATTTTGGGCAAGTTCAACGACTTCAAAGTGGTCGTCGGTGAAGGCATATCCTTTGGAGAAAATAATGGCTAATATTCTGAAAAATAATCCTAATAAGAGGATTATTTTGAGATTGAGGTTATTTAAGAATTTGGTCATGGAATTGATTTAGGTAGTTTTGGCGGTAATGAATGTTTTATTTTTAGATGGAAACCACTTTTCTACCAATTTTTTCAATCTAATTTGCGTATTAGGAATGCGTTTCAAAATGGACATTTTACTAAAATTAAATCGTTTAATATTCTCAATATCAGTTTCTAAGCTATTATTTTTAAGCGAAGAATTAATGATAAATCGTTGAATAGCAATACTCCATTCTTCTTTATTTGACCAATAATGTCCGATGTAGCTTTCAGCAGGTTTCATGTCACCATTTTCTGATAAAGCCACCCCCAAAGCAAATTGTTCAATTAGTCTTTGGGTAACATTTGCTACTAACATATCATCGCAAATATCAAGAGCTAATTGACAGATTTTCAGACCTTTATTCTCAGGAATTCCCACTACACCCGCATTCCACATGGCATGATGAGTCTGAATTTGAACACTTCCAAAATTCTTATTTCCAACTTGTTGCCACATCAATTTTTCAGTCTTACTTTTCAGTTCGGATAATGCTCCTTCATTCAAGTGCATTACAGGATTGTCGAGGTCAGATTTTAGTCTTTTTAAGTCTGAATATAAAAAAGTATCTGTGTCTAAATACAAAACCGATTCTTTGGGGTGAAGTGTACAAATATGCTCAATTGCCTTGATTTTAGCTCTCCAGAAGAATTGATGTGTGCCTTTCCAATCGTCTAATTGCGTTTTATTTATTGTTAAAATTTTAATCTTTCCGTTCAGTCTTTCATAAAAATCAGGTGCATCTGTCATCACATATACACGGTCATGAGCATCCATCTGCCCAAGGAACGAACAGATAGAAAAGTACGCTTGGGCATGATTTTGTTGGTTTTCACCGAAAACTAAGTAAAGTATGTTCATTTTTGAGACTTAATATTGCTAACCACTATTTTAACAAACGACCGCAAATGGTATTGCTGTTTAATTAACTCGTCAATGGGCTGAAAAGGGGTTTCAAAGAATGATTTTGGAATTATTAAATTATCAAAATCAATCACCAAAATATTATTCGGATTATAAAAATCGTATTCCATTACTGAACGATTGTTGGTAATCATCTTTTTATTCATCCCCAAAGCTTCAAAAATTCTGAATGAAAGTCCGTGTTGATTGGGTTTGGCAATGTCCAAAATTATTTCGTAATGGTTCAATAATTTGAGCATATCCGCATAAGGGATTGACTCCTTCAAATACTCAATGTGCGGGCTTCTCAATTTCTCTTTTGATTGCTTAGTCAAGAACCGATAAGTGATGTTATTTTCATCCAGAAATTTCCCCATTTGATTGAAAAAAGGATAGCGTTTTCGCTCAATGTGCGAAATACAAAAAACCGTTTTATCTATGGCTTCGGGAGCTGGTTCGTAGTAATAGAAATTAGTTAATCTATCGAATCCATATTTCTTACAATCCTGAACATCAAAGGAATAAACTTTATCAAACAAGTGAATAATCTTCTTTTTCCTTGGGTAAAAATCCATGGTATCCCAATAATACGCAATCAAATTTGGGGTTTTTGATTTTAAAATAGCGAGTTCTTTGTTGGTTAAAAGGTCGGGACGAATGATGAAAATTACGTCATATTTTTCTGGAAGAATGGCCAACCTTTTTTCCATAATTTTGCGGTAATAAACCTCCTTAATATTTCGATTCAGAAACACCTTTGAGAGAAAATTGCCCACCCTTTCCGCCTTACTTTTATACTTATATCTGGGAAATAAATTAGATATAAAGTCCGTGTGAACTTCGGGAGCATAATTTCTAAAACCATCTATAATGACTTTAAAAATATTAGCGGTTGTGGGTGCAATGACTAAAATATTGGGCATACTTTTTTGTTTAGATTTTTCGCTACAACAAAGTTAAGATGTTTGGTTGAGTTATTGATTTTTTCCGCTGAGTTGGTTACGAAAAGTCATCAAAAAAGCAGCTAAAATCAAGGTCTATAAATTTAGAAGAACAAATGGTAAAAAATAGGCATTTTTTCGCTTAAAAATACCTCAAAAAACCCCAAACGTTAGTAGGTACGAGGGAATTTTCGTATTTTTACATTTAATCAAAAATTAACGAATTATGGAAGATAATTTGTTAGTCAATTAAATAGTAAAAGCGTTTTATGAAGGCTATGAAAAGATGTCTTCTGAAATTCAAGAACAGTTTACTTAATTAGTATAGAAAGAATTCGATGGAAACCCAACCCAAGAATCTAAATTACAAAATCCCAAAAACAAAAATACAAATCAGGAATAAGACTAAATAATAGTCCACAACCCGCAAACAAAAGATATGTCAGAATTTCAAGAAGAAGATAAGAGTAGAGCAAATTATGATGCCGATAACATACAAGTCCTTGAAGGCTTGGAGGCAGTCCGCAAACGCCCGTCCATGTATATTGGTGATACGGGATTCAAAGGCCTTCACCACCTCATTTGGGAGGTTGTTGATAACTCAATTGATGAAGCCCTTGCAGGTCATTGCGATACCATCAAGGTAACCATCAATACCAATAACTCAATTACTGTAGAAGATAATGGCCGTGGTATTCCAACGGGAATGCACACAAAAGAGAAAAAATCAGCATTGGAAGTCGTTATGACGGTGCTTCACGCTGGTGGTAAATTCGATAAAGATACGTATAAAGTGTCTGGTGGTTTGCACGGGGTGGGTGTTTCCTGCGTAAATGCCCTTTCAACCGATTTAAAAGTAACAGTTTTTCGTGATGGAAAAATATTTGAACAAGAATATAAAATAGGAGTTCCACAATATGCTGTAAGAGAAATTGGTACTACCGACCTTCACGGAACAACCGTTACTTTTAAGCCCGATGAGAGCATTTTCACCATTACGGAATATAAATACGAAACCGTTGCAGGACGTTTGAGAGAACTTTCTTTTTTGAATGCAGGGATACAAATCTATTTAACTGACCTTCGTGATTTAGACGAAAAAGAAGAACCAAGAAGTGATTTATTCTTCTCGGAAGGTGGTTTGAGCGAGTTTGTTTTGTATTTAGATGCTACTCGTGAAAAATTAATTGAAGCCCCAATCTTTATGAAGGGCGACAAAAACGGGGTTCCCGTGGAAGTGGCGATGATGTATAATACGTCATATACTGAAAATGTGGTTTCGTATGTAAACAACATCAACACCATTGAAGGCGGTACGCACGTAGCGGGTTTCCGTGGCGCATTAACTCGTACTTTGAAAAACTACGCCGACAAATCGGGAGCGTTGGATAAGTTGAAAATTGAAATTGCAGGAGATGATTTCCGTGAAGGATTGACCGCTGTTATTTCCGTAAAAGTAGCTGAACCACAATTTGAAGGACAAACCAAAACTAAATTAGGGAATGGTGAAGTTTCAGGAGCAGTTTCGGGAGCGATGTCGGATATGTTGGAAGCGTGGTTAGAAGAACATCCAAAAGAGGCCCGTCAAATTGTAGCAAAGGTGATTTTGGCTGCTCAGGCACGTCATGCGGCTCGTAAAGCACGTGAAATGGTGCAGCGTAAAACCATTTTGGGCGGAAACTCTTTGCCAGGAAAATTAGCCGATTGCTCGGACAGTGACCCTAAGGTTTGTGAATTGTACTTAGTAGAAGGGGACTCAGCGGGTGGAACTGCCAAACAAGGACGTAATCGTGCGTATCAAGCGATTTTGCCATTGAGAGGTAAGATTTTGAACGTTGAAAAAGCCCAAGAATATAAAATTTACGAAAGCGAAGAAATCAAGAACATGATTACGGCTTTGGGCGTAAGTTTCGGAAGAGATGGCGATGACAGAGCGTTGAACATGGAAAAATTACGTTACCATAAAGTTATCATCATGACGGATGCGGACGTGGATGGTTCTCACATTAGAACCCTAATCCTAACGTTTTTCTTCCGTTATATGAAAGATTTGATTGATAGCGGTTATGTCTATATTGCTCAACCACCGCTTTATCAAGTGAAAAGAGGGCAAGCAGCAGAATATTGCTGGACGGAAGTTCAACGGGAACAAGCAGTGATTCGTTTAGGAGCTGGACGTGAAGATTTAGTAGGAATTCAACGTTATAAAGGTCTTGGAGAAATGAACGCTGAACAATTATGGGAAACCACGATGAATCCAGATACAAGAACTTTGAAGCAAGTAACGATTGAATCAGCCATTGAAGCCGATCATTTATTTTCAATGTTGATGGGTGACGAAGTGCCACCAAGACGTGATTTTATTGAGAAAAATGCGAAATATGCGAAGATTGATGTGTAGATAGAACATATATTTTAAAGTATGCAGAAGGGCAAAATCCATTGAGATTTTGCCCTTCTGCTGTTATTGTCGGTGTGTGTAAACTATGTCATTGCTTCGCTATGCTCGCAATGACATAAGTATATGGTGTTCAAATACACTTTCATCAATCCAATAAAAAACAAAAAAAGCCCCCAATCCAAACAGAATTGAGGGCTTCTAAAAAACTACTCGAAATTATTAAGACCCGCAGGCTTCGCACCCATCAGGGTCATCAATTGAGCATTGCATATCCGACCAGTTTTGTTCTGGTACGCTGTCTAAACCAGCTATGGTAAGCGTGGCAGCTGAGGACTTCGCCGTTGCCGCATTCGTGGCATACGTTTCGTAGTTCATCTCATGCTCTTGCACAACATTGGCTTGCTCAATTGCCACTTCGGCTTGCTTCTCGACTGTAAACTTGATGGCATCGGCGGCAGCTTTCGTTCTGAGATAATACATCCCAGTTTTCAAGCCTTTTTCCCATGCGTAGAAGTGCATCGAGGTTAGTTTCCCAAAGTTCGGGTCTTGAATGTGTATATTCAACGACTGCGACTGGCAGATGTAAGCACCTCTGTCGGCAGCCATTTCAATAATTACTTTTTGCTTAATTTCCCAAACCGTTTTGTACAACTCCTTCAAGTTAGAAGGAATTTCGTTGATATTTTGTACTGAACCGTTGGCAGAAATTAATTTATTCTTCATCGAATCGTTCCACAATCCTAATTTTACTAAGTCACGAAGTAAATGTTTATTTACCACCGCAAATTCGCCTGACAATACTCTACGGGCGTAAATATTAGAAGTATATGGTTCAAAACATTCGTTGTTGCCCAAAATTTGCGAAGTTGAAGCGGTTGGCATCGGCGCTACTAATAATGAGTTACGTACCCCGTGTTCTTTCACTTTCACACGCAAGGCTTCCCAATCCCAACGTTTTGAATCAGGCGTAATTCCCCACATATCAAACTGGAAAATACCTTGTGAAATCGGTGAACCAGCCCAAGTTTCGTAAGGACCTTCTTTGGTGGCTAATTCCATGGATGCCTCCATGGCTGCATAGTAAAGCGTCTCGAATATTTCTTTATTCAATTGCTTTGCTTCTTCAGATTCAAAAGGCATTCTCAATAAAATAAACACATCGGCCAATCCTTGAACACCTAAACCAATCGGACGGTGACGGAAATTTGAAACTTTTGCTTCTGCAACTGGATAATAATTGCGGTCAATAATCTTATTTAAGTTTTTGGTCGCAACTTTTGTAACTCTGTATAATTCTTCGTGGTCAAAAACCAAGAAGCCTCTTTCGTTCGTCTTTAAGTATTTTGGCAACGCTAATGAAGCTAAATTACACACCGCTACTTCATCTTTGGAAGTATATTGGATAATTTCAGTACATAAGTTTGAAGATTTTATGGTTCCTAAATTCTTCTGATTTGACTTCTTATTAGCGTGGTCTTTAAACAACATATAAGGGGTACCCGTCTCGGTTTGTGATTCTAAAATCTCGAACCATAAATCCTGAGCCTTCACTACTTTACGAGCTTTACCCGCTAATTCATAACTATTGTATAATTTCTCGAATTCTTCCCCGTGCGAATCTCCCATTCCTGGACATTCGTGCGGACAGAATAACGACCATGTATCATTATCACGAACACGTTTCATGAATAAATCAGGAATCCAAAGGGCATAGAACAAATCTCTTGCTCTCATTTCTTCTTTTCCGTGATTTTTCTTTAATGATAAAAAGTCAAAAATATCGGCGTGCCACGGTTCAATATAAATCGCAAAAGAACCTTTACGTTTTCCTCCACCTTGATCTACGTAACGAGCTGTATCATTAAATACTCGTAACATCGGTACAATTCCGTTGGATGTTCCGTTGGTTCCTTTAATGTATGAACCCGTTGCACGAATGTTGTGAATTGATAAACCAATGCCCCCCGCCGACTGCGAAATGTTGGCGCATTGTTTCAACGTATCATAAATTCCTTCGATAGAATCGTCTTGCATCGTTAATAAGAAGCAGGAAGACATCTGAGGTTTTGGCGTACCTGCATTAAACAAAGTAGGCGTTGCGTGCGTAAACCAACGTTCCGAAAGCAAATTATAAGTCTCAATAATTGATTCAATTTCAGCCCCATGAATTCCTACGGCAACACGCATTAACATATGCTGAGGACGTTCCACGATTTTACCTTCCAATTTCAACAAATAAGATTTCTCTAAAGTCTTGAAACCGAAATAGTCGTAGCCAAAGTCACGGTCATAAATTATCGCAGCATCTAATTCAGCGGCGTTTTTCTTGATGACATCAAAAACTTCTTTAGATAACAAGGCTGCATTTTCACCCGTTTTTGGGTCAATGTAGTTGAACAAACGTTTCATCGTTGCAGAAAAAGATTTTTGCGTCTCTTTATGCAAATTAGATACTGCTATTCTTGCCGCAAGCACTGCGTAATCTGGGTGCTTGGTGGTCATTGATGCTGCCGTCTCAGCCGCCAAATTATCTAATTCACTGGTGGTAACACCATCATAAAGTCCAGTTATAACTTTTTTTGCCACATCTAAGGGCTGCACAAAGAAGGGGTCGAGACTATAGCAAAGTTTTTCGATTCTGGCGGTAATCTTATCAAACTTTACAGACTCTCGTCTACCATCTCTTTTGATAACGTACATAATACTCGGGTTTTGGGGGAAATCGTTAAAAAATAAAACAAACAGCGGTATTCATAATTTCCAAATGGTTATATCTAAAAACAGTAATGATTATTATTAAATCAGATTTAAGACATGCTTAAAAAATTTGGGGGTAATCTTTCTATATTAATCTGTAGCGGTAAACGAATAGATTTTAGATTGAAAGACTCAGCGGATTTCTCTGGTGGTTATGTGATATGCACTTCAAAGATAATAATTTATTAATGTAATTACAACGAAAGAAAATTCTTAAACGGTCATCTTAATATTTGTACTATTCGTAATGTACAACACAACTTTTGGATAATCAGACTAATAGAGGACATTTAACTTGGAATAATTATAAAGTATTTTTTTTATTTTTTTTGTGGATAACTTTTCTTTCAAAAAATGGAACTCTTAACAATAAAATAATTTTTGTATATCATAATAAAATCGTAATTTTGCAATCCTTTTTGAGGACAGTTATGAAAGTGGTGAAGTTTTATCGTTAAAATATTTTATCCGATTTTAGTCACCACTCAGTGCCAACCTTATAACTGTTAATTGGTTAGAAAGTTCTTTTAATTCTAACATTACCAAAACGAGACGGCAGGGAATCGTCTCATATCAAAACATCATGAAACCAGAAATTCATCCAAATTACAAGCCAGTGGTTTTCCACGATTTGTCGGCTGATTACAAGTTCTTAACACAGTCATGTGTGAACACTACTGAAACTACTGAATTTGAAGGAGCTACGTATCCAGTATTCAAAATCGAGGTTTCTTCTCAATCGCACCCTTTTTACACAGGTAAAAATGTATTACTTGATACAGCGGGTCGTGTTGATAAATTCTACAAACGTTTCGGCGGTAAGAAAGAAGTTGCTGAATAGTTTCTTTCCTGAACTTGAAATTTGTAAAGCAAAAAAGCCTTTTAAAGTTATCTAAAAGGCTTTTTTGTTGTAATTTTGTAGAAATATATTACCGATTAAGAAATGAATTATATCCTCTTCGACGACCAAAATATTCGTCCTGCGTTATTACCCTTGACATTTACCCGTCCCGTTTGCGAAATCCGTATTGGGATTCAGACAATTTCTGAAAAATGGAATGATTGTCTGGAAACCGAGGTATCTTTCCAAACCCAAGATTATTTACAACTAAAATATCCGATGCACCTTTCGGACGATAATATTTTTATTAACGGTGCCATTTGTCCAAATCCTGAATTGGTCAAGGTAATTGAAAATTTACCTGTAAATGCTATTCTTACGCAGGGAACGGAAGTGATTGCGTACCGAAATAAACAATATAATCCAGCGGTTGATGTATTTAAAAAAACGCTTATCTATGAAGGCGAATTATTGATTTTAAAGCATTTAACGGATATTTTTACGCATAACGGAGCGGCAATAAAAGCCGATTTTGAGCGCATAACCAAAGGTAGAATTTCACAACCGATTACGGATAGATTCACCGCCTTTTACAACGAATCTCAGATTTTTATTGAAGAAGGAGCGGATATAAAAGCAGCTGTTTTGGATGCTACCAACGGATATATTTATATCGGTAAGGATGTGCGCATACAAGCGGGGGCAATGATTCAAGGGCCATTTGCCATTTGTGAACAGTCGGTAGTAAATATGGGAGGTAAAATGCGACCTAATACAACCATTGGACCGTTTTGTAAAGTGGGTGGAGAAATCGGCAATTCGGTGTTATTTGGAAATGCCAATAAAGGGCACGAAGGATTTATGGGCAATGCGGTGATTGGCGAATGGTGCAATTGGGGGGCGGATACCAATAATTCAAACTTGAAAAATGACTATTCAAAAGTAGAACTTTGGAGCTACGTAACGAATCGTTTTGAGAATACCGGAATTCAGTTTGCGGGGCTCATCATGGGCGACCATTCAAAGTGTGGCATTAATACGATGTTCAATACTGGAACAGTTGTGGGAGTGAATTGTAATATTTTTGGAGCCGATTTTCAGCCGAGACATATTCCTTCGTTTTCTTGGAGTGCGGGCGGAAATGAATTTAAAACCTACCATCTTAGAAAAGCAAATCAAGTAGCAAAAGCCGTAATGGAACGCCGTGGGAAAAATTTTAATAAAGTAGAGGAAGCAATTATGAAGACAGTTTTTGAATTGACAAGGTAGGAAATTTGAGATTTGACAACTTTTGAAACGATTTCGTAGTTGTCAAATCTTATCATCTTAAAAACTTTTTAAATCTATTAAATTTTGAGGAATCTCTTTCTCACTCCAATCTTCATGAATTGCTAAAGCTGCACCCAAAGCCGTTGCTTGAGCCACTGAGGCCGCATAAACTTCCATTTCTGGGAAGGCTTTTGCCAGTAAATTCATATAAATTTCATTCTTTCCAAAACCGCCATCCACAAATAACTTCTTGACAGAATCATCATTTAAAACCAATTTCGAGGAAACAATTTGTTTGTTTACCAAATTCAGAATTAATTGATGATAAGCAGACTCGTAGGTATGATCATCAAAAAAATCTACCAATTTTGAGTCAAATTTTACCTCTTTATAATAATCCAAGGGCGTATGGAATTGTTCAGATAATTGCTTGATGATTTGCTCATGCTCATATCCCGCAAATAGGCGTGATGCCTTTACAGGTTCGCCCGTGTATTGCATATATATGAGGCAATCTTGCTGTAATTCATCATCCGTAAGCGGGGTATGATTGAATGGATTGAGCGTAATACACCAAGTTCCCGTAGAAATCAAGACAAATTTTTGTCCTTTGAAAGTAGATAAATAAGGAATCAAAGCGGCCGAACTATCGTGTAAGCCCGTGCCGATGGTTAATTCGTTAGTTGTCAAATAATTATCAGCATTGATCGGGGCTAATTTTTTAATAATACCCTCTTTTGCAAGCCATTCGTGATAATTATTTTGTTCAAAATCCCAAAGGTTTGTATGACACCCGATGCTGGTAATATCCGAAAAATATTTTCCCGTAAAAAGAAAACTGATATACTGGGGCAAATGTAAAGAATAGTGAATTTGAGCAAATAACGAAGGATTTTCGTATTTCAACCGATATAAAACCATGCCCGAATTAAGATTTCCTAATACTGGCGAGGCTGTTTTACGAGTAAAAATATGTTCGCCTCCGTAATTATCATAAAACTGTTTTTTGAGTTCCTCAGAATATGGTTTTAAATAATTATAAAGCGGAGCAATGACTTTTCCTTCAGCATTAAGATGGACAAAACTGGCACCATAAGTTGAAAAATTGAGTGCTTTTACCTCAAAATCAGGATTCTGTAATACTTCTTCAAAAGTTTCAATAACCCACTTACTCAATAATTCAACATCTTCGCAAGCATCTCCATCTTCGTCGGTTATTTCGTCGAATTGCGTGGATTTTTCTAAAACTATTTCGTAGCTTTCGTTGAAAAGGAAGAGTTTTTTGTTGGTTTTGCCAATGTCAAAAATGGCAATGGTTGGTGTTTTCATCCTGTAATAATTATAGTCCAGTTGCCACCGTCAAAGCGCCTCTTTCGCCAATTAAATTTTCTCTAACTTTCAGATTTCTAAATACTTGTATTGGATTTAATGCGCCTCCTGAACGCAAACGAGCTTCTGCCACAATCGCACGAACGTCGGTACGAAAAGCACCTTGCAAAATTTCTTGACAACGGACTACATCATTTTCATTTTGAGCAATTTCTAAGGCTTTTCTATCTACCAAAAGTGCTTGTGCGTAAGCAGTCATGATGCCTTCAACTGACTGTAAAAGGTCTTCTAATGGGTCTTTTACGTTGTGCGAAGCGTCAATCATCCAACCTAAATCCGTAGCGTGATTCATTCCTCTGGCATCCATTCCTTCAATTAACTCATTGAAAATCAGGAATAATTGATAAGGTTTTATAGAACCTGCGGTCAAATCATCATCACCGTATTTTGAATCGTTGAAATGGAAACCACCTAATTTACCTTCCATTAATAATAATGAAACGATTTGTTCGATGTTGGCATTGGGTAAATGATGTCCTAAATCGACCAAAGTAAATGCTTTTTTACCTAATTTCTGTACATAAGAATAAGACATTCCCCAATCGCCAACCGTGGTTGAATAAAAATTAGGTTCAAAGGCTTTGTATTCCAAAAACAACTTCCAGTTTTCGGGTAAAGCGGCATAAATTTCTTCTAAACTTTCCAAGGTATTTTGATAAGCTTTTCTAAAATTTAATTGACCAGGAAAACATGAACCATCTGATAACCAAACGGTTAATGATTCAGAACCTAATTCAATTCCTTGTTCGATTACTTCGATATTATGCTCAATAGCTTGTTTACGAATGGCTTTATTTACATTCTGCAATGAGCCAAACTTGTACGTAAATTCTTGGTCTTTTTGGTCTTGGAACGTATTAGAATTGACCGCATCAAACTTCAAACCGTGTTGAGCCGCCAGGGTTTTGATAGCCATTGGATTTTGTGGAATATCCCAAGGAATGTGCAAAGAAATTGCTCCCGATGATTGATTTAAAGCATGGAGCAATCCAACATCTTCAATTTTTTCTTCCAAACTACGAGGTTCACCTCCGCCTGGAAAACGTCCAAAACGAGTTCCACCCGTACCCAATGCCCAAGAAGGAATGGCAATTTGGAAGTCAATTAGTTTTGAAATAATGGCTTCTACGCCATCAATTTCCAATGTTAAGTAGTCTAATTTTCTGGTATGTGATGCCGCTAAATCTGAGTTTAGGGAATCTATTTTATATTTTTCGAGTTGCATTGTTTGACGAGATTAATAGCACACGGATTTAACGGATTGGACCGCAGCGGCGGACCGCACGGATTTTAATTATTTTATCTGTGCGGTCCGCCGCTGCGGTCTAATCCGTTAAATCCGTGTTCCATAAGATTTTATATTTTTCTTCAATTCGTTGTCGTAAATCTTTTTTCGGATTTGGGGCTTTTTGCCAAAATTTAGTAGTAGCCGAATAGTAGTAGCCTAACTGGAATTAGAACTTCCCGAAAGTTTTAAACTTTCGGGAAGTTGAGCCGAGAAAGTTAATTCTCAGTCTATAAATCTATTTTAAAATTTAAAAATCCGCTGCGGTCTAATCCGTTAAATCCGTGTGCCAATAATTACCTTACAAAAGCCATCGCTACACCACCATCAACGTTCAATACATTGCCCGTTGATTTACTCAAAAGTCCCCCCACAAAAGCGAAACAAGCGTTGGCAATATCGTCTGGTAAAATGGCTTCGTTCAACAATGTTCTTTTGGCGTAATACGCCGGCAATTCTTCAATTGTGATTCCGTAAGCCTTCGCACGACCTTCAGCCCATCCGCCTGCCCAAATATTTGAGTCAGCAATTACAGCATCTGGATTCACTACGTTTACTCTGATTTTATCGCCACCCAATTCAGCCGCATTCAATCTTGAAAGATGTAATTGAGCTGCTTTTGCTGAACCATAACCGGCATTATTTGGACCAGAAACTAAAGCGTTTTTACTCACAATATTTACAATATCGCCGCCAAAACCTTGTTTACGCATTACCTCAACGGCTGCCTGCGTTACAAAGAATTGTCCTTTTACTAAGATGTCGTACAATTTATCCCAATCTTCAATCGTATGACTCTCGATCGGTTTTGAAGTACTAATTCCAGCGTTGTTTACGATAATATCCACGCCACCAAATGCCAAAGCCGCTGCCGACATGGCATCCGTAATACTTTGTCCGTTGGTTACATTTAATAAAGTGGTTGCTACCGAATCTTTACCGAATTTTTTAACAAATTCTTCTTTGGCAGTAGCCAAACGTTCTTCGTTAATATCATTCAAAATTACACAGGCACCCTCTTCGGCAAATTTCTTAGCGATTGCTTTTCCAATACCACCTGCCGAACCCGTAACCATGGCTACTCTTCCAGAAAGGGCTTTTGGTTTAGGCATACGAGATAATTTTGCTTCTTCCAACAACCAATATTCAATATCAAAAGCCTCTTGACGTGGCAATGCAGTATATTCGGAAATGGCTTCAGCTCCTTTCATTACATTGATGGCATTAATGTAATATTCAGAAGCCAAACGTGCCATAGTTTTATCCTTGGCAAACGTAAACATACCAACGCCTGGGAATAAAATAACCACAGGATTTGGGTCACGCATAGCAGGAGAGTTCGGTTTTTTACAAGTTTCGTAATATTGCTTGTAGCCTTCTCGGTATTTAGAAAAAACACCATCAAGATAAGTCTGGCTTTCAATTGATAATTGCCCATTATCCATTATCAATTGAGCAGGGTCTAAAACCAAAGGAGCAATTTTTGTCCGTAAGAAGTGGTCAGGACAAGAGGTTCCGAGTGGAGCAAGTTTGTCTAAATCGTTAGAATTGGTAAATTCTAAAACTCTGGCATCGTCCGTAAAGTGTCCAATCATTTTACGTTCTGATGAACAATATCCTCTTAAAATTGGCGCAATTTTAGCGGCTTTATCTTTTCTGTCTTCCGAAGAAAGCGACTCGATTTTTTGTCCACCAAAAATAGTTGCGTAATTCGATTCTAAATATTCGGCACATTTTTCAATGACATCCAGCGTATTTACATAACTTTCATAAGCGGTATCACCCCAAGTGAAAAGTCCGTGTGAACCCAACATAATTCCTTTCAATTTGATACCTTTTGCGGCAGCTTCGTTGAGGCAAGTGCGTAATTGTAAACCCAAATCAAAACCTGGACGTTGCCAGCCTACCCAACCGATTTCACCGTTGAATAATTCTTCGGTAATTTTTGCTCCGTCTTTTGCGGCGGCAAGTGAAATGGCAGCGTCAGGATGAAGGTGGTCAATGTGTTTGAAAGGTAAAAATCCGTGTAAAGGTGTATCAATTGAAGGAGCTTTTGAGGCTAAGTCAAAGATGCAATGATTGAATAATTCCACCATTTTATCTTCCGTTTCGATGCCATCATAGACATTTTCGAGTGCCAATAAACGCTTCATATATAGAGCAGCACAGCCAGATTTAGTTAGCGTTCCGATGTCACCACCAGAGCCTTTAATCCACATCACTTCCACGTCATTGCCCGTGAGTGGGTCTTTATCGCTGATTTTTACAGAAGTATTACCACCACCATAATTGGTCAATCGTAAGTCTGCTCCCAATAGATTTGAACGGTAGATAAATAAATCTACTTCGTTATTGATTTGAGCTGCTTTTGTATCATCCCAAAGATATGATACGTGTTTATAAGTTTTCATAAGAAATTTAGTATTAAAACGATGCAAAACTAAATTTATGGCTAACTGAAACCGTCCTGTACTATCATGTTGGTAGATTGTTAAATAAGTCAGCATTTCTTGTTCTGAATGCTGACTTGAAATATTTTCTCTGTTCATTTTTGCGTAATTCTTTATAAAATATTACCTTGTATTCAAACAAAAAAACAATGCAAAAAAGCTTAATTATCTTATTGTTTTCAATGCTTTGTTATCACACAAAGGCACAACAGATTTTTGTGAATGGGCAAAATCTTAACACACTCAAAAACATTAGTTATATCACCGTGAAAGTGCAAAAAACATGGATGACTACTCGTTTTTCGGCTTTTTTGGATTATGGACAAGGTTCGTCCGATAGCCAACAAGAAATGACAGATGCAACTAAGAAATCATTATTTTTTAAGAGTAAAGTGGAGATTTTTAATCTCTTAGACCGTAATGGCTGGGACTTGGTTGATTCTTACGAAGAAACGAAGGATGGGAAGGTATTTATTTTGCATATTTTTCGGCGGAAGAAGTAATCAGAATTTGGCAGATAGCATAAAATTATTTTTTAATTTTTTTTTATGCCATCTGTACGTTGTGTACACGGTTTGCCTCTCAGCGTAAGTCCTCCAAATGAGCTCAAAATCTACAACTTATACCAATTGATGCTCTTCAGATTAGCACGTCTGTTTACCTTTTCGATGGGCGGATAATTCTTGGCAAGGTAGTCCAAAATTTTAGGTTCTGCTTCACCCAAATCCCACAGTTTTTGTTTCTGTTGCATCCATCTTATTTTTTCGAGCCAACCATTTCGGTCAGTATGAAATTGCGTTATCAACTTACTCGAATGACAAGCCGTGCAATGGGCAATTATTAAATTTAGCCCTTCCGAAACAATTAATCCAGTTGTTTCATCGTATCTGGTCGTATCAGCGAGCGTTTTATTTGATACTGCAAGGGGTCTGTGTTGCTCTTGTTTCAAGCCGATGCTCATCAGTAAAAATGATGAGACAATTAGTATCGAAAGTTTATGTATATTTCTCATGATTAGTTATTTATACAATTTTTACGGCTATTCTGTGACACGAATTATTGAGATAACCTCCTGGATTCCAAGCGGGAATAACCATGGGTTGAGTAATTCCTTTTGTATCGGTTGCCTTCGCCCAAATTTCAAAATATCCCTTTTGCGGAAACTCAATTTTTACTGACCAATGTTGCCAAGCTAATTTATTTTTAGGTTTTTCCAATATACATTTTTGCCAAGTTGCCCCAAAATCAATAGAAATATTCATTTCAGATACTTCCAAATCTCCCGCCCAAGCGTGTCCACGCAAGCTAAGACTTTGTTTTTCTTGTAATATTGCTCCTGTTTTTGGGTAAGTAATTACGGATTTCACAGGCATAGATTCAATAATCTTAAAGTCTTTTTCATCAAACTTTGCTCCTGCTTCAATGGGATGAATTGGAACTTTATAGCTATGCCCCGACATTTTTTCACCATCATGAATCTTATTACGAACAGCAATTTTTGAAAGCCATTTTCCTGATGCTGAGGCGGGCCAACCACCCACAACTAATCTCAACGGATAACCATGAAGTAAGGGTATTTCTTGCCCGTTCATTGACCAAGCCAAAAGCGTTTCATCTTCAAGCGCTTTTTTCATGGGAACACCCCTCGAAATGGATGATTTTGTTATATCCCCACTCAAATGGGTATCTCTGCCATAATACCCAATATAAACAGCATCGTCTTTAATTCCGACACTTTCCAACACATCTCGCAAGCGAACTCCCGTCCATTCTGCACAACTTACGGCTCCGTCTTCCCATTGATTTCCGGAGGTTTGTGGTGTGAATCCATAACGTCCATTTCCGCCACATTCCATCGTAAGTTGATACGTATATGATTTGAATTTTGTTTTTAAATCATTCATGGTAAATACCTTACGAGTTTTCATAGATTCGCCTTCAATTACTAATTCCCATTTGGCTATGTCAATAGTTGAGGGAAGATTGCCATTATTTCTAACAAACATTTTGTCGGCTGGCGTAATCTTATCATCCAATAAGTATGGAGGGGTTTCGATGTTTAGTGGTCGGTCGTTGAGAAGCATCATCTCTTTATGTTTGCCTTCGGGTAGGGAATCAACAAAGGCTTTTTTGCCCAAAATATTCATTCCTTTTGGAATGTTCTTGGCAAAAACCACTTCGCTGCCCAATACAGAAGCAATTCCTAAAACGGTTTTCTGGATAAAACCACGACGGTTATCAATAGATTTCATAAAATAGATAAATCTGAAAATGAATAATATTGTAAAAATACAGATAAAATATTTGTGTTCAATAAGAACTATTTTAATATAATTGTAGTATGTTTAACGCCGTTATTTTCGCTTAAACTCCACCTCCCCAGCATTTGGGAAAGTTGCCACAATTTTATCAATATCACCTTTCAAATTCGTTAGAAAATTGAATGTTACGCCTTCCAAAAAGTCATTTCCTTCAAAATAATCATAATGAAAATGCGTAAGTTCAACTTGTTTGTTATGATAAAATGCTCGTAAACCTTTGTCGGTTTTGAAGATTTGTAAGAGCCCATACGCAGGATGCTCAAATACGCCCGTATAATAATCAATCGGATGCGACATCATGGCACCGATTTTACGACTAGCATTATATTCCTTTTTCTTCTTTTCTTCTTCAAATTTTGCCTCATCACGGTCTTTTTTCAAACGACTATTCCAATCTACTTGGCTCATATTTAATAAATTATCTGAAATATAATTGGTGATAATATTAACAAAATTATAATCTACCGCACCCGTATTGGTCGTGATAAAAATGCCCAAATTATTATTCGGAAAAACGGTCATTTGCGAACGAAAACCCTCAATAGAACCATTGTGTTGGCGGCGTTGATTGCCTCTGTAAACGTTCATATTCCAACCCATTCCGTAGGATGAAAAACCTAATTCTGGATATTTGGCTTCGGCAGGATACACGACTTGAAGAGGCGTATGGTTTTCCTTTAAATTCTTTTCTGAAATAATCTGTTTGCCGTTAAATTTTCCATTTTGTAATTGCATTAAAAGCCAATTGGTCATATCCAACGCATTAGATTTTACCGCACCCGCCGCTCCAATGGCATCTACATTGCTGCCAAATCCTGCCTCAATCATTTGTTCATTTTCCAATTTATAAGACATGGAATAATCTGGACTTTTAAACATTTCTGGATACGTCAAAACGGTGCTTTTCATCTCCAAAGGAATCAATATTTTTTCTCGTACAAAGTTTTCCCAAGTCTTGCCCGAAAGGCGTTCAACCAACACGCCCGCCACGTTATACATGAGGTTATTGTATTGATACTGAGCGTATAAAGTTTTAGAAGGTTTCAAGTATTTCATGTTCTTGAAAATACTTTCACGGTCATTATTATTAAATAACCAAACAAAATCATGGCGTGGTAAACCCGTGCGATGTGAAAGAATATCACGAGCCGTTACGGTATTGGTTGCCAATTCGTCAAACAATTGAAAGTCAGGCATATATTCTTTGATGGGTTTATTCCAATCCAATTTTCCTTCATCCGCCAAAATTCCCAAAGCATTTGCTGTAAACGACTTGGTGCATGAAGCAATCGGAAATAAAGTATTAACCGTAGCTGGAAGATTTTTTGTGGTATTTTTCAACCCATAAGCCGATGAATAATAGGGTTTTCCATCCTTCACGATGGTGAGCGAAGTTGCAGGAATTTTCCATTCTGCCATCATCGCCAACACAAAAGCATTGATGGTATTTAAGGTATCCGTTTGGGTAGGAATTACACTTCTTCGTTGAGCAAAATTTGGGGAAATAACAACGAATAAAAAGGCTAAAATTAGTAGTTTTTTTCTCATCTAAACTTTTATGATAATTACGGGTTTAGTCACAAAGATAAACTTCCAAATATCATAAATTGTGGTGAAGAAGTGATTTTACATGGATTAGTGAAATTTTTTCTTCAAAACCGACAAATCAACACTTATATTTCCAGAATATCGTTTACTTTTGAATATACATTTTAAAATCAATTCAATTAACAATATGAATCGTAGAGAAGCCGTACAACGAGTTGCCCTGATGATGGGTGGTGTGCTCGCAGCCCCACTAATGGCGGGCGTAATGGGGCAAATAACCAATACAGGGCTTAGCATTATTGTTTCAGCCGAACAAGAAGCGTTCCTTGCTGAAGTAGCAGATATCATTATTCCAACGACGGATACGCCAGGAGCAAAAGCAGCGGGCGTTGAGAAATTTATCGTACGGGTAATGCGTGATTGTTACAAAAAAGAAGACCAAGCTAAATTTTATGGGGGTTTGGCAAAATTGGATGCTGACAGTCAAGCGAAATTTGGCAAAGGTTTCGTAGGATTAGACCTTGCTCAGAAAAACGAAATGGTCAAACTTGCCACCACTACCGACAAGCCTTTCTTCCAAAGAATGAAAGAATTGACCGTTACTGGATATTTTACTTCGGAAATTGGTGCAACAAAAGCATTGGCCTATTTACCAATTCCAGGGAAACTTGAAGCTTGTATTCCCTTAAAATCAGGACAAAAAGCGTGGGCACTCTAATGATTTTGGGTTTTCGATTTGGGATTGCGGATTTAAAGCTATCCAACTAAAAACCAAAATCTAAAATCTACAATCAATCAAAGTAAATTCGATATGAAAGAAATACTTAAGAAAAGAACTAAACAATTTGCTCTAAGGATTATAAAATTGGTGGATACTTTGCCAAATAGTCGAAGTGGAGATGTAATTGGAAAACAAGTTCTTAGATCAGGTACTTCTGTTGCTGCAAATTATAGAGCGTCATGTCGAGCAAGGTCCTAAGCTGATTTTATTTCAAAAATGGGAATTGTTGAAGAGGAGGCAGATAAAACGTTATTTTGGCTTGAATTATTGGTTGAATCAGAATTAGTAAAAGAATCTAATGTTGAAAGATCTGATAAAAGAAGCCGATGAATTAGTAGCTATTTTCACTGCATCAGGCAAAACAGTAAAAGAAAATAAGAAAAAATAAACCGATTTAATTGAAGATGACTGATTTAACACAAGCAGTCAAAATAAATCCGAAATCGAAAATCCGAAATCAAACTAATGAATCTAAATATTGATGCTGTAAAGGCAATGACCTACGATGCCATCGTAATTGGCTCGGGAATATCAGGCGGTTTTGCTGCCAAAGAATTAACTGAAAAGGGTTTACGAGTTTTGATGCTTGAAAAAGGCAAGCAACTCGAACACATAACGGGCTACGAAAACGCCATGAAAGACCCTTGGGAAACCAAATACAATGGTCGTTTGACGATTGAACAAAAAGAATCTCATCCAAAATTAGCCCGTGATTATCCGTACAACGAAATGACGGAAAAATACTGGATGAACGATTCGGATTCATTATACAAAGAAGAAAAACGTTTCGACTGGTATCGTCCGAATATTGTCGGTGGAAAATCTATTATGTGGGGTCGTCAGTCGTACCGTTTGAGTGACATTGACTTTGAAGCTAATCTTAAAGACGGAATTGCTACCGATTGGCCCATTCGTTATAAAGACGTTGCCCCTTGGTATTCTTACGTAGAAAAAATTGTGGGAATTTCGGGTGAGAAATTGGGCTTAGCTCAATTACCTGATGGCGAATTCTTGCCACCCATGGAAATGTTCTGCGTAGAGAAAGAAGTAAAGCAAAGACTTGAAAAGAATTTCCCGGGAAGAAACATGACGATGGGACGAGTTGCTAATCTTTCGGCGGCGGGTAAAGCCCAAACCGATGTGGGGCGTGGAGCTTGTCAATACCGCAATAAATGTTCATTGGGTTGTCCGTATGGAGCCTATTTCAGTACACAATCTTGTACCTTGCCTTATGCTTCAAAAACGGGAAGATTGACCCTCAGACCTGATTCGGTGGTAACGGAAATCATGTATGACGAAAATAAACAACGAGCTACGGGTGTGCGAGTGCGTGATGCCGTAACGATGCAAGATCGTGAATATTTTGCTAAAATTATCTTCGTTTGTGGTAGTTCATTGGGTTCAACGGCTTTGATGTTGAATTCAGTTTCTCACCGTTTCCCGAACGGAATGGGTAATGATTCTGAGCAATTAGGACACAATTTGATGGATCATCACTTCCGTACAGGTGCCTCGGGTACGTGGGAAGGAGATTTGGATAAATATTACTCAGGACGACGTGCCAACGGTATTTACGTGCCACGCTACCGTAATATTGGTGCTGATAAACGTGATTATTTGCGTGGATTTGGGTATCAAGGCGGAGGAAGCCGTCAGGGCTGGCAACGCAACATTGCCGAATTGAGTTTTGGGGCAGATTATAAAAATGAAGTGACAACGCCCGGCCCGTGGACAATGGGATTGGGTGGTTTTGGTGAAACATTGCCTTATTACGAAAACAAAATGTTCCTTCACAAAACCGAAAAAGATAAATGGGGAATGCCATTGGTGGTTTTTGATGCAGAATTGAAAGAGAACGAAAAGAAAATGCGTATCGACATGATGAACGATGCCAAAGAGATGTTGGAATCGGCAGGCGTGAAAAACGTGAAAGGATATGACAACGGTTCGTATTTAGGCATGGCAATTCACGAAATGGGAACTGCCCGCATGGGACGTGACCCTAAAACGTCAGTCTTGAATGCACACAACCAAGTACACGCTGTGAAAAACGTATTTATGACCGACGGTGCTTGTATGACCTCCGCCTCATGTGTGAACCCATCATTAACGTATATGGCACTCACCGCCCGAGCCGCAGATTTTGCGGTGAAGGAGTTGAAGAAGTTGAGTTTGTAAGGTTTTTTGAGTTTAGAAAGCCCCTTGGATTTGGTTCTGAGGGGCTTTTTTTTGATTATGTCAAATACTTGTGGCTTACATGGAGATAGATAAAGTGATTATCTGTAAATTTATGATTGAATAAAAATGAAATTTGAATAGATTCTCAAAACATTATCATCCTGGAAGGAAAGTTTGAGTTAAAACCTTTGATTAATGAGGTTATTGAAAATATTTTTGAAGATGAAAAGAGACATTTTGAAGAAGATGAAATCCCTTAGACTGACCATATTTATCTGAAATTATTGCGATTAAAAGAGTTGAGTGCAACTTACAAGTTAAAATTTTCCAATATTCAATCTTAAAATATTATTGTAAATAAGTCCTCTTAAAAGTTTTGAAACTTTAATAACCACTATGAACTTAAACCTTGATATTAAAAAAGCGGATGGGTATAAAAGTAATTCTCAAATTGCAAGAGTTCTTACTGAAAATTGGGTTAATGAAAATTCATTTTGCCCCAATTGTGGGTATTTTCATTTATCCGAATTTGAAAATAATAGACCAGTAGCAGATTTTTACTGTAAAAATTGTTCGGAAGAATATGAATTAAAAGGTAAATCGGGGAATAAGTTGGGTAATAAAATCATGGATGGAACTTATAGCACGATGATTGCAAGAATAAACTCAGCGAATAATCCAAGTTTTTTCTTTCTGAACTACAATAGAAATAATTGGAGTGTCAGTAATTTTTTGATGATTCCAAAGCACTATTTTGTACCAGAAATAATTATTGAAAGAAAGCCATTGCCAGAAACTGCGAAAAGAGCTGGTTGGATTGGTTGTAACATTGACTTATCAAAAATTCCAGAAAGCGGGAGAATATTTATTGTCAAAGATTCAAAAGAAGTTCCAAAAGATAAGGTAGAAATTAAGCTACAAAGTACCTCATTTTTAAGAGGGCAAAAAACAGCTTCAAGAGGTTGGATTATGGATATTATGAACTGTATAGATAAAATTCACAGGAAAAGTTTTACACTTGAACAAATTTATGCTTTTGAAAACCAATTAAAATTAAAGCATCCAGAAAACAATCACATTAAAGACAAAATACGTCAGCAATTACAATATCTAAGAGATAAAGGACTTCTTGAATTTACAGGTCGTGGAAATTATAAAAAGGTAGAAATTTCATGAAAACATATATTATTATAACGCACGAAGGTAAAACGGAAGCCCCCAATCCCGCATTTAAGGTAAGCAATATGCAAGTCATGGGTATAATTAAAAATGTTTCTACCGAAGATGAGGCATTGAGAAAATTATTGATTGAAAATGATTGGATTATTGATGCTCAATTCAATGTGGCTGAGTTTGAATTATTTGAAATTTTATGATTTCAAATTAATGAATCTACCTCTAATACCACTGTTTTGAAGGGCTAACGCATTTTCTTTGCCATAAGCAATGAATACACTGGGAGCTCCTGATGTTCCACCTTGAACTCCAGAAACATGATAAAATTTCACTCTACCTTTAACAAATAGAATTGCATCCGCATCATTCCAAATATGTTCAAAAAAGCATTTTGTCTCAGTTCTTGCAAAAATTAAAGTAATTCCATTTCCATGAATTTTTAATTTTTCAATCCATAATTCCATTCCTTTTCCATAAGGAGGATTACAAAAAACCCTACCAAACCAATCTTTTTCTAAACCGTCATCTTCAACTGTAAAATTATGTTCTGCGTGTAAAAATGGAGCATTAACAGGACAACATGGGTCTAAATCAAAATCCCCCAACTTTTTAACTAATTCGGGAGGTGTAAGCCATTCAACTTTGGTATTTTCGCAACGCTCAAAAGAAGTATTCATCTATTATTTTTTTGCAAATATTAGATCAAACTTTTAAATAAACAAGTGTAACATGATCATTTTCAAGTAATTATAAAAAATATATTTATTTATAATTAAACTTTTAATAACTAAATGAGACATAGCTTTTATTAATTCAATTAGTTTTTTAACGGAGGTCTTTCCATACAAAGCGGTCAAATCGTTAGTGTCAATAAAGGCACTTGGGATAGATCACACGGGTATGATTATGTGAATGATTTTAACAGGAAATGGCTTTCGTTAGTGCGTGATAAAATGAAAGATGATGCCACTATTTGGATTAGTGGCACGATGCACAATATTTTTTCTATTGGTCAAATCTTAACGGAATTAGATTTTAAAATTCTCAATGTTGTCACTTGGGAAAAGAATAATCCACCTCCAAACTTCTCCTGTCGTTTTTTTACCCATTCAACTGAACAAATTATTTGGGCTCGTAAAAAGGCAAAAGTGCCTCATTACTTCAATTATGAGCTAATGAAGCAATTAAATGGTGATAAACAGATGAAAGATGTTTGGAAATTACCTGCCATCGCTCCGTGGGAAAAATCTTGTGGTAAACATCCAACCCAAAAACCACTATCAGTTTTAACTCGCTTAATTTTAGCTTCAACAAAACCCAATGCATGGATTCTCGACCCTTTTACGGGCAGTAGCACCACAGGGATTGCAGCCAATTTAGCCAATAGAAGATTTTTAGGAATTGACCAAGAGGAGGATTTTTTGAAAATCAGTATCGACAGGAAATTAGAAATTGAGAATACTAAAATAGCTTCATCTTACCGGAATAAGCTACAAGGCTTCAATGATAAAAAAGAGCTTGAATTATTTTTGTTACAAGAACTACAAATTGAATATTTTACAGAATTAAAAATATAAAAAAAAGGTTTGAATAACCCCAAAAGAATCACCCAAACCGTCATATTTAACCTAATTCTTCTTCACCTGAAAATCTGGATGCCCGCATTGCCACATTACAAAGGAATATTGGTCGGCAAAATTTGCCCATGTTACTTCTCGGTCTTCCGTGAAATGCCCATTTTCGTAGTTTACTTTCATCAAAACAGGTTTGCCCGATGCCGTTGAGTTTTGCATGGCTGCCGCAAATTTGCCGGGTTGCCAAGCCACTACTCGTGAGTCGTTCCAACCGCCCACGCAAATGACGGCTGGATATTTCACGCCCGCCTTTACGTGCTGCATGCCATCCATTTCGTAGAGGGCTTTACATTCTACGCTATCTTTCACGGTGCCAAACTCTGGAATATTCACGGGACCATTGGAAGAAAATTCGCCTCGCATGGTGTTGGCACAACCTACATTACAAATAGCAGCGGCAAATAAATCGGGTCTTTCAGTGATTGACCTCGAAATCAAAATTCCTCCCGCACTCGTACCCGTACCGCCTAATTTTGAAGCATTGGTAAACCCTTGGGCAATAAGGTATTCAGCACAACTAATAAAATCTTTCCAAGTATTGGGTTTGGTAGTTTTATAGCCCGCTTTGTACCAATCCTCCCCTTTTTCACTACCACCACGCACGTGCGGAATAGCGATAACTGCTCCTTTCACCGCCAAAGAATTTAACCGAGTACTAAAATAAGGAGCCATACTGATGCCATACGCTCCGTAACTATCCATCAAACAAACATTTGAGCCGTCTTTTTTAAGGCCTTTTTTATAAATAATCGACAACGGAATCATCACGCCATCGTGTCCTTTAACTTCCACTTCTTCTACCACCAAATTCTTGTATTCGTCTGGAAAAACAGATGGTTTATTATAGGGACTGGCAACAAATTGTTCGGTTTCGGCATTGTATGAAAACTCGGTAAATGGTTTGTTCCACGAGGTAATATCTACCAAAAACTCATTGGTTTTGGTATCAATACACATGGGAGCAGCCGAACCACTGAACGGTAATTTCACCTCGGTGGTAGCCTCGGTTTTTAGATTGTATTTATAAAAGTGATTATTGATGCCGTCGCTATAATTTAATAACAGATAGTCTTTGCTACGGGTAAAAGATTCGAGTGTCATGGATTTTTCGGGAGCAATCACTTTGGCATTTGCCCAATCAGGATTTTTCAAATCAGTCGAGATGAGTTTGTAATTTTTGGCATCTTTATAGGTAATTCCGAAGACTTTATCATCCGCAATATCCAGACTACGCACCAATTTATCGGCAGGTGTGCAGAGCGTTTTCCATTGAATTTTACCCGAATTGAACTCACCGTAAGGAGCATAAAATACCTTCAATTCATTCTGAACGGTGCCTTCACCACCAAATACATAACTTTTAGAATCTTTTGATAAAAATAAATACGGATATGACTTGGCTTCAATTCCCAAAGATGGATAGGTTTCATTACTAAAAAAATCAATATCAGCTTTTGCTTCAGTCCCCAATTTATGAAGTTTTGCTTTGGGATTTAAACGACCGTTGGGGTCGGTATTATCCACTGATTTTATCCACATATACATAAAAGCAGTATTGTCGAAAGTCCAGCCCATTACGCCACTTGTGCCAGTAATTACATCCGGTAAAAATTTCTTAGTATCCACGTCCATGACTTGCAAAGTGGATATTTCAGCGCCATTTTCAGCATAACCGATTAAGAGTTTTTTACCATCGTAGCTTGGAGTGATGTTCTCTACGGACAGCGTTTTTCCAGCCATGAAAGTCAGTGGATTGAAGAGCAATTGGTCGGCTCCATTCACGCTTTCACGATAATAAACCTTACTTACTTTTTCGCCAGGCATCCTTTTCTTGAAGAAAATACGACCACCTTCTTTCACGATTGGGTAATAAGACGGTGGTTGTAATTTATCTAATTTTCGCCATTCTGCAATCAATTCATCTCTGCCCGAAATGGTATTCATGGTGGCATTAGTCAAGTCGGCTTGTTGTTTAAACCATGACGTCACCTGTGGGTCTTTCATGTCTTCGAGCCAACGATAATTGTCTTTATAAGTAGCGCCCCAATACGTATCGAAGACTTCTATTTTTTTAGAAGCGGGATACTGCAATTGTGCAAAAACATTTGTACTAAACAGTAAAATTAGAAGAGGCAAAAATATTTTTTTCATGGCTTTATTTTTTTTAAAATTAATGTTTCAACAAAATCATATCTGTAAAAGTAAATATAACTAATTGATAATGAAATTAATAGCTTTAATGATGAGCAAAGTACTTTTGCAAAATTAGTTTTTTGGATAATACGATAGGATACCAAATAATAGATATTAGAAATGAGGGGTAAAGTTTTATTGAACGAATTTTCGAGCGTGAATTCCAATTGTTGTCAGTGTATTCACAGTCAACCAAACCAAGTATGATTTAAGATAATAAGTCTATCCCAAAATCATTTCAAGTTATCTGTCGAGACATAGTAGCAACAGTTGAAAAGCTATCATATAATTTTCAAACACTTCAAAAAATAAGTTATCTTTGTAAATGAACTAAAATTAACCTAAATGAAAGCAAAACAATTAACATTCATACTTTTCATTACATTATCCATTTTCTTAACCATTCAAGAAAGTCAAGCACAATATGGAGGAGGAGGATATGGCGGCGGATACGGAGGTGGTGGATATGGCGGCGGTGGTGGTTACGGTCGTGGAAATGGTATTCCTCAAGCAGGCTCGAGTACGCCCCCCAAACCCGCTGAATTAGACCCTGAAAAAATGGCTAATGAAGATACTAAATGGATGACGAAAAAACTAAAATTGACGGAAGAGCAAATTCCAAAAATTGAGGATGCTAACATCAATTATGCCTTTAAACGCATTGATTTTCAGACTGAAGTGAAAAAACTTTTGCCTCCTTTTACCGAAGAAGTTCGTCTGAAATATCGAGCCAAAGCCCAAGCCATGCGAGACGAAAGAGACAAAGAAATTAAGGTAATTTTAACGGATGAACAATATCAAATTTACTTGAAAAAGAAGACGGATTAAAATAAACTTTGAGAAATGAATAAAAAGTATTTATCCTCATTTTGACAGCTGTAATTTGTTTTGGAACAAATTACAGCTGTCAAAATGAGGATTTTTCCGTTAAGTAAATATTGTAACCGTTCGATAAATATTGCTTTGTTTAAAGACAATTATCCATTAAATATGCTTAAAACATTTTATGAATAATTAATCACGAATTACCGTTAAGTAAATATTAGTCATTAATCAGTTATTTTTTGCAATTAGTTTATATTTTTGTTTGAAATCTTTAATTTATGAAGATTCTAATTCTAAAGCGGGAAAAGCCGAAAACCCGATTCAAGAGTAGGCAAAAATAAATTCTAAGACAATGGCTGTTACAGGAAATTGGACATTATTTTATGATTGGGACTGCGATGGCAGTTACAGCAAAACAACTATGACTGTCAATGCTGGCGGTACATGGACAAATGGCGAAGGAGCTTCGGGCTTATGGGTGCAAAGTGCAGGTATGTTTATGTTTACGTTTAATAATTCAGAAACTACCTACGCAGGAAATTTGGCGAGCAAGTCTATTACTGGTATTTCTACCACTTTTACAGGTTTGAATGGATGTTTTTATATGCTTCAAAAAGGTGTTCCGACCGCATTTAATGAAGAACGAGTTGGAGCTAAAAATGATGCAAGTGGTAAGAAGTAAGCAAGAAATTTTCCATAAAATTTCTCCTATTTTACTGTGGTCAGTGTATTCACTGACCACTTTTATTTTTATCGAGCCACTTCTACTTTATATTTTTTCCCCTTAATTTTCTCATCCTTAATTTTCTCCAAAAGCGTTCTAAAAATACTACGTTTCACGGCTGCAAAAGACATAAAGTCTTTGACTTCAATCAAGCCTAAATCGCCTCTTTCAAGTTCTCCTTTTTTCGAGAAAAATCCTACAATATCTACTTTATTCAACTTATTTTTCTTGCCACCACTTAGATAAAGCGTTACAAATTCAGGTGGTTTTGGCAGTGGATTATTCTCAGGTAAAATCAGTTCTTCGATAGAATCTGAGATGTATTTTGGGCGAAATTCATTTCTATGAAAAATCAAATATGACGTTCCAGAGGCGTGCATACGGGCTGTACGGCCATTTCTGTGCGTAAATTCATGCGCTTGGATGGGCAAGTGATAATGAATAACGTGCTTCATTTCTGGAATGTCCAATCCTCTTGCTGCTAAGTCAGTGGTTACTAAATAATTAACACTGCCATTTCTGAATAAAATCAAGGCTCTTTCTCTATCATCCTGATCCATTCCTCCGTGATAAAAAGTAGTATAAATGCCCATTTCATTCAGCAATTCAGAAGTACGCTCCACGGCATCACGATGGTTGCAAAAAATGAGGGCAGATTCCGAATTTAAGGAACAAATTAAGTCAAAAAGGGTGTCAACTTTATCCTTCGCTTCCGAAATAACGACTTTCATTTCCAAAGCCTTTTTCTCTTCATTTTCAGGAATAAAATTCAGCGTTACGGGCGAAGTAAATCCCACAAATTCAGGAATTTTGATTCCGAAGGTAGCCGACACTAAAACTCGTTTATTGAGATTACGAAGACTGCCGATGATATAAGACATTTGGTCGTGAAAACCCAAATCTAAAGACTTATCAAACTCGTCCAAAATCAAGGTTTTCACCGTATCTAAATCAAACGATTTTCGAGTAATATGGTCAAAAATACGTCCAGGCGTACCAATCAATAGGGCAGGAGGATTGCTTAAATTCTGAATTTCGGTAGCCATTGAATGACCACCATAACACACATTTACTTTCATGCCCGTTCCCATACTCTTCCAAACGTTTTCAATCTGCATCGCCAATTCACGGGATGGCGTAAGAATGAGACATTGGACGGTATTTTTTTTTGGGTCGAGAATTTGGAGCAAGGGTAATAAAAAAGCCAATGTTTTCCCTGAACCCGTTGGAGCGATTAGAAAGGTGGTTTTCTCCTGCAAAATGGCTGTTTGAGCCGCTTCTTGCATCGGATTCAGTGCCTCAATGCCTAATTTTGAAAGGATTTGTTTGTTGATTTCCATATCACAAAGGTACGAGAAAAATGGCACACGGATTACACGGATGCTTTGCAGCAGCAATTTTCACGGATTTTTTAACGGTGAAGGTTACGTTAAGACTAAATAGGATTGATGGAAATTAAGAAAACATACGAGTTGAAAAATCTTTTTAAATCCGTGTGACGAAGCATCTCAATTCCATTGCGGGTTCATCCGTATGCCAATTTTAAGCAAAAAAAAGAGATTAAACGAATTTGGGGGCGTTTAATCTCTTTTACTCTGTTATATTTTTCTCATCCAATCACAGAATTGAAATTTATGATACAAATATAGTAAAAATACTTAGAAATTTTTGAGCAATTATACTTAAATTTTATAAACTTCCCCATTCTCGAATTTTTGGGATAAGCGTGTCAATATCACCCGCCCCAACGGTTACTAATAATTCAGGTTTTTTAGCTTTCAATAAATCCAAAACCTCCGATTTTGTACAAAGGATTTTTTCCTCCAATTTCATTTTATCAAATATTATACTCGACGTAACCCCCTCCATCGGAAGTTCACGGGCGGGATAAATATCCAAGAGAATTAAGTCATCAGCCAAATCTAAACTTTTAGCAAATCCTTCCTGAAAATCATTCGTCCGAGAGAATAAATGCGGTTGAAAGATAACGGTCAATTTACGATTTGGATACAATGCTTTCACCGATGATAAAAACGCTTCAATTTCGGTTGGATGGTGCGCATAATCATCAATGTAAACCATCTTTTCGGTCCGAATTTGGTATTCAAAACGCCTTTTCACGCCTTTAAACGTGCAAATTCCATCTCGCACCGCCTCGGGTGATACGCCCACTTGCAAGGCGACTGCCGCCGCCGCAATGGAATTCGTAACGTTGTGAAAACCAGGCGTTAACAAACTGCAATCCTTAATAATTCCGTCGGGATAAACAATGTCAAACACCATTTCTGCATTTTCAATCCGTAAGTTTTCGGTTCTGAAATCGCCTACGTGCAAACCAAAAACAGCACTTGGATTATGGGTAAAATCTTGTAAATCAATGCCATCGTATTGATACAACCAACCGCCATCTTTTATCTGCGAAACAAATAATTGAAAGGATTCTAAGAGTTTAGCGTGGTCGCCATAGATGTCCAAATGGTCGGCATCAGTGGAAGTTACGATGGTTAAATCGGGAAAAAGCGTTAAGAAAGAACGGTCAAATTCATCGGCTTCCACTACGCAAATTACGTTTTCTGTGCCTTCATTCACTAAGAAATTTGTACCATAATTTTGCGTAATTCCTCCCAAAAATGCCGTTACATTTTTGCCTGCATTCTTCAAAATATGCGCTACCATCGAAGAAGTTGTTGTCTTTCCGTGGGTACCCGCAACCGCAATCGTGAAGAAATTTTGGGTTAATAAACCCAAAACTTGCGAGCGCTTCATTAACGCAAATTCGCTGTCTTTCAAGTAGTTAAACTCCTTATGGTCTTTGGGAATGGCAGGCGTATAGACAATAAGCGTCTCTGAAGGATTATCTAAAAACTCCTTAGGAATCAACGAAATATCATCTTCAAAATGGACGGCAATTCCTTCCGCTTGTAGCGCATTGGTGAGTGGCGTTGCGGTTTTGTCGTAACCAGCTAATGTATAGCCATTAGCAATAAACCAACGAGCAATTGCCGACATACCAATGCCGCCAATGCCTAAGAAATAAATGTTTTTGAGGGTTTTTATGTTCACTTTTTTGGTTGTTTTTATATCCATTCACTCTGCATATCCTTATCCCGTTTAATCACACAACGCTCATGAGCAAGCAGATGCAAATTTGCGTCAATTTCCATGCTTGTTTTTGCGGTGCTTAATAGCTCTTTATAGGAAGCTTTTATTTCTTTGCGTTTCATAGCCTCCAAAAATCTCCTGATGTCTTTATCATCTTCCAAAATTAGGGGTGGAACAGTTGCTAATTTACCATCGTCATCTTTAGCGACCATCGTAAAATAAGAAGTATTAGTATGTTTGATTGTAGCAGTTTTGATGTTTTCTGACACTACTTTAATGCCCACAATCATGGAACTATTACCCACATAATTCACCGAGGCAAGCAGCGAAACCAATTCGCCCACCTCAACGGGCTGACGAAATTCGACATTATCTACTGAAACCGTTACTACATAAGTTCCAGCGTGTTTGGTCGCACAGGCGTAGGCAACTTTATCCATCAAAGATAATAAAATCCCTCCGTGAATCTTACCGCCAAAATTGGCATAAGATGGTATCATCAATTCGGTGATGGTGGTTCGGGAATAATTAACGGTTCTTGCGTTTTCCATTTTGTGTTTGTGGGATAGGCGGTTCGACGACTCGACACGCCTATCCGTTTTACTTATTTTAATACGAACAAGGCTGTACGTCGTACATTCCGTATTATATTTGTACAAAAATTGAACTTTTAAAAGAATTTTCCTTGAAAATGAGGAGAAATTTATAAAAATAAAGAGTTTTGGAATCCTTGTTGACTTCATTCACAACTCCACACTCACAACTCACAACTCAAAAATGCCCCTAATTTGGCTTATACTTTTCACGCCTTTCATTGGTTTTCTTACAGCATTTTTGTTGGGAAGAAAACGGAATGCCATAGCAAGTTGGCTTACTGTTTCACTCACGGGCTTGAATCTTATTTTTTCGGTAATTCTCTTATTACAAACCCTGCATACTACAGATAATCATCTCATTTTCAATTGGTTTACGCTCAATGGAAAAGCCTATCAATTTGGTTTTCTCTTTGATTCTTTAACTTTGATGATGTTAGTTTTGGTGAATTTTATTGCCCTTCTGGTCGAAATTTTCTCGCTCGAATACATGGAAAATGACCCAGATTTGTACCGTTATTTTGGTTTTTTGAGTCTCTTTGTATTTTCGATGTTGGGTATCGTTTTGACGGATAATCTTTTTGTCATGTACGGCTTTTGGGAATTAGTAGGACTAAGTTCTTATCTCCTGATTGGTTTTTGGTATAAAAAACCCGAAGCCGTTCAAGCTTCCAAAAAAGCCTTTTTGATGAACAGAATTGGCGATGTGGGATTTCTGATAGGAATTTTTGCAGTATATTTTTATAATCATTATAGCACAGACCTGACTACTTTTGCTAACGGTCAACTGCCTACTGTTTACTGCCTACTGCTTTTCTGTGGAACAATCGCTAAATCTGCTCAATTTCCTCTGCACACATGGTTACCCGATGCGATGGAAGGACCCACACCCGTATCTGCCCTCATACACGCCGCTACGATGGTGGTTGCGGGGATTTATTTATTGATTAGGGTTTCTCCAATGTTCAACGCTGATGCCTCTGAAATTGTAGCGGCAATTGGAGCAATAACCATGCTTTTGGGGTCAATTTATGCCATTTTTCAGACGGACATAAAAAAGACTTTGGCGTATTCTACCGTCTCACAATTGGGTTTAATGGTTTTAGGTTTAGGTTATGATGTTTCAGCATTCCATCTATTAACGCACGCCTTTTTTAAAGCAGGGTTATTTCTTTGTGCGGGAGCAATCATACACGCTCTACTTCATACAGGCGAAGATTTTGATGCTCAAGATATGCGTTTGATGGGTGGATTAAGAAAGAAAATGCCTTTTACTTTTATCTGTTATTTAGTATGTTCAACGGCTTTGATGGGGCTGCCTTTATTTTCGGGTTTTTTATCGAAAGATGCAATTTTGAATATTTGGTTTCCTCCTAACAATGATGCTGACATAGATATATTTCATCTAATAATAATTTGTTCAATCTTGCTAGGAATAATTTTGACTGCCTTTTACATGACCCGCCAAATTTGGATGATTTTCTTTGGAGATTTCAGGAACGAAAAAGTTGATATAAAATCTCTCCACGAAGGCTCTTGGAAAATGAAACTGCCGATTGGAATATTGGCTATACTCTCAACTGGATTTGTTTTCAGCTTAAATCCGTTGAGTATTGGACATGGTTGGTTCGGTGATTTCATTGGAAGAAAATTTGAAGAAAATCATTTAATAGGCATCATTTCAACCTCATTCGCTCTCATCGGAATCACGGCAGGATATTTAACTCGTAACAAGATATTTACATTTCAAATCCCAACATTCGATAATTTTTACAATAAAATATTTGTAAACCCAATCCTAAAACTTTCCAATAATATTCAGTTTTTTGACCAAAAAATACTTGATTCCTTCGTGAATCTCTTAGCTAATTTACAGGTATTTATCGCCAAAATTGTCGGCTGGTTTGATGCCAAAGTTATTGACGGAATTCCTAACGGAGCAGCGTATTCGGCTGGAATTATTGGACGAGTAACACGTTCAGCACAAGGCGGAAAAGTACAATTATACGTTGCTTTGGCGTTTTTGGGATTAATTGGATTGGCCTTATTTATCATTGCAACCACATAGTTTATCGTAGAGAATATCTTATAAAGGAAAAATGTCATTGCTATTAGTACAAATGCAATAACAAGATTTCAAACAACATTATAAAAAATGCCCATTTTATCATTACTCATATTTATTCCCATTTTCGCATCGCTTATTTTGGCGTTTACGCCCGAACGATTTGTGCCTTATTTTAAATGGATTACCCTTATCGTTACGGGCGTAGAACTATTGCTTTGTGTATTTGTGTATTTTCAATTTGATAGACAAGTAGCTGACTATCAGTTTCTTGAACAATACGATTGGATCACTTTGCCCCTTGGCAATTTAGGCATCGGCTCAATTGATTATCTCTTGGGCGTGGACGGAATCAGTATGCCAATGGTCTTGCTGACGGGTATTGTGATGTTTGTCGGAGCGATTTCTTCTTTTGAAATTAAGGAAAAATCAAGGGGGTATTTTTCTTTGTATTTATTATTGTCAGGTTCAATTATTGGCTGTTTTATCGCCTTGGATATGTTCCTATTCTACCTGTTTTTTGAGTTTATGCTTTTGCCAATGTACTTTTTGATTGGACTTTGGGGAGGACCTCGCCGAGAATATGCTTCCATCAAATTCTTTCTTTACACGCTCGTAGGCTCGATTTTTATCTTAATTGTAATGATTGGGCTGTACCTTTCCGTGATTGACCCCGTGGAAACTGCGGTACAAATGGGATTAATAAACTCAGCTTCTGACGTTACGCCACAAATCATTTCACATATTCAAAGTCTATTGGCCGAAAGTGAATTACCTTCCCAATCAATTGTCCATACTTTCGACCTCCGTTTTATGCCCGACCAAGGCAATTATGTTTCGGGGTCGTGGTTGAATATTTTTTCAGAAAATATAGTTTCGGGAATTTCTTTACGCTCACTTTCATTCATTTTTCTGATGATAGGCTTTGGGGTAAAATTACCCGTTGTGCCTTTTCATACTTGGTTGCCCGATGCGCACGTAGAAGCCCCAACGCCCGTTTCGGTAGTTTTGGCGGGGATTCTTTTGAAAATAGGGGGCTACGGATTCTTGAGAATCGCCTATCCCATTTTTCCAGAAGTTGCCAATCAATATGCCATCTGGATTGTTGGTTTTGGGGTTTTGTCTATTATTTACGGAGCATTTAATGCTTTGGCAATGAACGATTTAAAGAAAATGATTGCCTATTCGTCAGTTTCGCACATGGGTTTTGTACTGTTGGGCGTTGGCTCACTCACGAGCGAAGGTTTCAACGGAGCAGTTTACCAAATGTTTTCGCACGGAATTCTTTCGGCCATGTTATTTTTATTAGTTGGCGTGTTGTACTCACGTACGCACGACCGCCGAATCGACTCCTATCAAGGTTTGGCGAGTAAGATGCCCTTATTCACCTTCATGATTGCCATTGCCTTTTTTGCCTCCTTGGGTTTGCCCGCCTTTTCAGGATTTATCGGGGAGATTTTTACGTTGATGGGTGGATTTAATAGCCCGTTGATTCCTAAGTGGTTAGCGGGTTTAGCAACCTTTGGATTGGTACTGGGAGCAGCGTATTTCTTGTGGACTTTACAGAGAATGTTTTTCGGTAAATTTTGGGTAAGACAATACGAAGAAACTTTGCAGGATTTGACAATAAGAGAGAAAATTATGCTTTATCCTTTAGCAATTTTAGCCTTGATTTTTGGAATATTTCCCCATTTGATTTTTGATGTAACAAATCTTTCTTTGGCTGAATTGATAAAACTATTTTGATTCTCGTATCTCGATGTTCGTTTTTCGGGCTTTAATGTTTATATCAAAATGGCATTTTGATGGTGGCAACAACCATTTTATTCTGATTTTCTATCGTAAAAGAGGCTTTTTTCCCAAACTGCAATTCTAAACGTTTGTGGAGATTTTCTAAACCAATTCCTCCATCTTGACTTTTAGGTTTGGGGTCAAAAAATCCTGAGTTTTCAACCGTTATGGTAATCAAATTATTCTCAGTTGAAGCAGATGTAATAATCTTTCCACCCGACTTTAATTGCCCAATCCCGTGTTTAACAGCATTTTCAAGCAAAGTATTTAACGACATGGGCATGATTAAAATATTATCTAACTCAATGTCAATTTTGAATTCATACGAAAGTCGGCTGTCGAAACGAAGTTTTTCAAGCGCTAAATAATTTTCGGCTAAACGCAATTCTTCACTCAACGTAGCTCTTTGTTGCTCTCCTAAATTAAGCGAAAGTCGCAATAAATCAGATAGTTGAATAATTGATTCACGGGCTTTTTCACCATCAAAAAGAGTAAGTGCTTTGATGCTATTTAAGGCATTAAATAAGAAATGTGGATTTAATTGCTTTTTAAGATTTTCTAATTCGGATATTTGCAAAAGGTTTTCTGCAACAATTGTTCGTTGTTTTCTATCTTGATAAATTGTTGCAAATCTATAAAGATGATAAAAAAAGAAGCACGGAATTACAATCCAGCTATTTTTAAATAGCAGTGTAAAAAAATCAGTGACACCGTTTTTGAAAACAAATTGTCCTAAAAATATGTCAATAATGGTGAATACAAATCCAATTATAAAACTTCCCCCAAAAGGGTAAAATAGCAATTGGGAAATAGTAATATCATCAGGATTTATACTTTCAACTAAAATGCAATACATATATCCTATTGTAGAACCGATAAAAAAATATGCTAAAAAAAATATTATTCGACTATTCGTATCGCTATCTTGCAATGGGCTAAATGACAACGCAATAAAAGCAATAAAAAGCCAACAACAAAATTGTATTATCCAGAACCATATATTCTTAACCATAAATGTATTTTTT
>NZ_CBABQS010000046.1:0-37323 GCF_964672035.1 Arcicella sp. | reverse complement strand
ACCGCAAAATTCATCGAAGGCTTGGCGGTACCAATTTGATTTCCTTTGCAATCGTATAAGTTTCCAACCGCTCCCCAACATTCATATCCTTTATAACGTGGGTCAATATCAATGGCCAAAGCTCGTCCAACGTCTTTACTTTCACCATCAACGCCCCAAAGTGGCGTGCCCGTTTTTGCATCTCTAAATTCGAGTCCGTAAGCACCATACTTCGAAGGGCTTTCGTGCGACTGCCAGATTTCTTGGCCTTCACGGTCGGGGTCCATATCGGTCATGTGGAGTGCATCGCCGTGTCCCAAATGATTTTCGTATAATCCTTTTCCGTCATCATCAATGGCACTACTTCCGTTAAAAATTTCGTCTTTGCCGTCGCCATCTACATCGCCCACCGTCATTTGGTGATTGCCTTGGTATTCGTAATTTTTGTTGTTATTATCACTATCAAAAACCCAACGAGAAGTTAGTTTTCCATCACGCCAGTCCCAAGCGGCTCTTACTAAACGAGTGTAATAACCTCGCCCCATCACAATACTCGGGCGTTGACCGTCTAAATACGCAATAGCGGCAATGTATCTATCCACTCGATTTCCGTAATTATCTCCCCAACTTTCAACCGTTCCTCGGGCGGGCAAATAATCGGTTGTTGCCATTGCTTCGCCCGTTTGTCCATTGAAAATGGTCAGAAATTCGGGACCAGAAAGTACGTAACCTGTTGTTGTACGATAATCAGCTTTATTATCGCCAATGAGTTTTCCTTTTCCATCAATTGTTCCATCGGCAGTTTTACAAGCGATTTCTGCTTTGCCATCAGAGTCAAAATCATAGACCATAAATTGTGTGTAATGCGCTCCAGCACGAACATTTTTACCTAAATCAATACGCCATAAGTGCGTTCCATCCATTTTAAGAGCATCCAAATAAACGTTGCCCGTATACCCTTTTTGAGAATTATCCTTCGCATTTGAAGGATCCCATTTCAAAATTATCTCATATTCGCCGTCGCCATCCACATCGCCCACGCTACAATCATTGGCGTTATAAGTGTATTCTACGCCATCGGGCGTTGTGCCACCTGTGGGAGCTTTCAGCGGAATATCTAAATATTGTTGCTCCCAAACTTCTGCTTTTTCGGAGTCTTTTTGTTCAATATTATTTACGACAGCTCGCACCGTGTAAATACCTGTATTTTCTGAACTATCAATGAAGTTAGTGGTAATAGCTAAAGGCGTAGTGTTTATTTTTTTACCGTCTCGGTAAACATTAAAAGTGGTTGTAGTGGGTTCTGTACCCCATAATCGCCAAGTCAAAAATATTTGATTTGGACTTGTCCGCACGGCTACTAATCCTCGATTAAGGTTTTCCATATACCGTTGGGAGAAGCAAAAAAAGGAAGAAAGCAGTAGGAATATAAATAGTTTTAGGTTCATCAATTTGTTGATTTGTTGAAACATTAACCGCCGACAGGGTTTTAAAACCGCTGTCGGGGTTATGTAAAAAATCCCAATTTTATTATTATGTACTATTTTGAAAAGTTAACTACATTATTTAATTTGTTATTTCAACTTCTCGAAAGTTCTTTCAGAGAATTCAACTTCCCGAAAGTAGAAATAACTTTCGGGAAGTTCCCCAATCAGAAAACTAATTACACAGTGTACTTAATTATAGCCCGCATTTTGTTTCCAGAAACCAGGGTTAATATTCATTTCGTTTAATGGAATGGGGAAAATGAGGTCATTTTCATTAATCGGTTTTGCCAATTTGATAGAATATATTTGCGCAAAAGCGTTCATTACTTCTATGGCTCTTCCTGTGCGTACTAAATCATGCCAACGTAAACCTTCGGCGGCAAACTCTAAACGGCGTTCCTGTTCCATGGCAAAACGAAATTCTGACTGTGTTTTTGGCGCAATTACCGTAGCTTTTGCAAACGTGCGAACCCGATTTAACACAACATTGGCATCCGTCAATAAACCTTGTTCGTTTAAGATTTCAGCGTACATTAACAAAACATCATTGTAACGTACAACGGGGAAATTAGTCGCATAATCTCGGTTGTTTGTTGGTAACGTTGAGCCTTTTTCCAAGAATTTAGTAAACTGAACTCTCCCCGATTTAGCAAGTGTTTTTGTATCTGTGTAACCTGAATCTAACGTAGCTACTTTGCGAACATCCGTTTTACCGTAAGCCGAAACTAACAAGGGGTCTGGCTCACCGTCAAAACCATCAATTGGTTGAAAAGCAGACCATTGTGAAGGATATTGAAACGCTTGAACTGCAGGAACTTGATTCCCTAAACCTGTTCCTCCCGAAATATATTGAACCTCAAATACATTAGATTTATTTTTACCAGCTATGGTGAAAAGGTCTTTGTACGTAGCAGGGAAAGTAAAATATTTAGCTTCTTGAGCAATGATATCGGCTAATTCTTTTTTCGCTAAATCTAATTTATTGGCTTGTTTGAGTGGAAATCCTGCCATTGTTAAATACACACGAGCCAACACTGCTTTGGCAGCGTATTTTGTTGCTCTGCCTTTATCAACTGCGGTGTATGTTTCTGGTAAAATCTGACTTGCTTGTTGAAGGTCATCAACGATTTTTTTGTAAACCTCCTCACGAGGCGTTCTTACCGTAAATTTGGCATCATTAATCGAAAGTATTGTGGTAACTAATGGCACATCACCCCAAAAACGAACTAAGTCGAAATAAGCTAAACCTCTAAAATAACGAGCTTCTGCTTGCATTTGAAGGGCAAGAGCACTTTTAAATTTTGTGCTTTTTTCCAAAAGAATATTCGAACGATAAATCACCGAATATAAATTCGTCCAAGCCGTTTGTAAAGCACCCGTTTGCGAGGATGCTTGAAACAAACCAATATCAGCCCAATCTCTTTGAGCACCACCACTATTAATTTCACGAGTATTATCAGCACGAACTTCCGATAAATACCAGTTTGAACTTACTGGAACGGTGTTATAAGCGTTATAAATTGATAACGTAGCTTGGTTGAGTTGGTACTCATCTACGTAAAAATCGTTGGCTGTATTATTAGTAAGGGGCGTAATTTGGATGAGGTCTTCTTTGCAAGAGGTCAATCCGAAACATAGCCCAGTGATTATTATTAATATCTTTTTCATGATTTTTTCTATTTTTGAATTAGACTGCCTGTCCGTTTTGGCGGTAGTGGCGTATCGCATACGCCCAGTTACAATATACATATACCAATGGGCGTATGCGATACGCCAAAACCCTAAAACCGTTAGACAACCTAATTTTTGCCACATACTTTTTATTTTACCTAAAAATTTACAAGTTCAAGTTAAGACCCAATGAGAAGGTTTTTGCTTGAGGGTATCCACCGTAATCACCGCCTTCGTTATTGGCTGCTTCGGGGGTATAACCTCCAGCGTAGTTGTGCCAGATAAAAGCATTTTCGACTGAAATAAATACACGAGCAGCAGTAAACCATTTTTGTTTTGGAATAGTATAGCCGAATGTGATATTTTTAACTCTCAGATAATCAGAACTATACAACCAACGAGTGTCATAATATGCTCCCGTAGTGGCAAGCATACTTGGGGTCATACCATCACCGGGGCTATCGGCAGATTTCCAACGATTTTCCCATTTCGCCAATTTGTTATACAAATACCCCATGCCTGGACGGTCAATTGATCGACCAATCATTGAGTAAATCATACCGCCTAATTGGGCGTTCATCAATACTGAAAGTGAGAATTTTTTGTATGAAAAATCGTTTCTAAAACCAAAAGCAAAGGGTGCTTGCGGATTGCCTTTGATAACTCGGTCATTATTGTCAATGATACCGTCACCATTTACATCACGATATTTTGAATCTCCAGGAACAGTTTTAGCCATTTTTGGACTTGCATCCACATCCGCTTGATTTTTATACACTCCAATTACATCATATAATTTGAAGGCAAATAAAGGTTGTCCTACTTCAATTATAGAAGTTAAACCAGAGAAACCAGAAGCAATTGGCGTATTATCGTAACCAATCCGAATTACCTGATTGGTGTTGTAAGACGCATTAATCGTTGACATCCAATGCACTTGTCCGATGTCATTTTTAGTATTCAAATTAAGTTCAATTCCTTTGTTAAGAATATCCCCCACATTTTGCCAACTCGACGTAAAACCTGTTAAAGATGAAACAGGAGCTCTTAACAATAAATCGGTGGTGGTACGAGTATAATAATCAAGTGAGCCTTGAATGCGTCCTCCGAAAAGACCAAAATCTAATCCTGCATTATAACTCGTATTGGTTTCCCAACCTAAATTACGGTTCTCGAATGAACCTGGGGCATAGCCCGAATAAATGAGGTTGTTAAGGGGATAATTAGCGGTACTCAGTAAAGCAAATTGAGCGTTAGACGGGATACGATTATTGCCCGAAATACCATAACTGGCACGCAATTTTAGGTCAGAGATGAAGCCAATACCTTGCATAAATCTTTCCTGTGAAACTTTCCAAGCTACCGAAGCCGCTGGGAAAATCCCCCATTGATTGTCCGCCCCAAATTTTGAAGAGCCATCTCTTCTTAAACTCGCTGAGAATAGATATTTATCCTTAAAATCATACTGAACTCGTCCAAAATACGAGAGCAAAGCCGTTTTATCGGCAGAAATACTTGACGTAGAAACCGTAGAAGATGTTTGGTCAAAGAGATTCGACCAGTCATTTGGGAAACGAGTATTTGTTTGAATACTTCCCGAACCGTTCGTTGTTTCAACCGAATAACCTAATAAAGTTACGATATTGTGATTTTTGATTTGTTTTGAATAATTAAGCGTTGCTTGTCCCAAATAACGAAAGCCAAAAGTTTCTGTTCTGGTAGAAACTGACGAATAACCAGCATAAGGCACCGTTGACCAATCTCTGATGGCATTCGTCGGTTGCCAACGGTCATTTAAAAATGAGTTATTATCCATCCCTCCCAATATTCTAAGGCTCAATGATTTAGCCAGGCTAACATCCAAATAAGCATTGGCATTTAGGCGATTACGAGTACCATTCGTTTGAATACGTTCCAATTGAGCAATGGGACTCCAATATCTTCCCGACCACGGATAAGTAGGATAAGGTTGAGCGCCTGCATAAAAACCTACGCCCAGTGGACTAATTGGCGGCTCTTGAATGGCTTGCATTGCCGTATTATCCTTTCCATCTACTGCACCCGATCCATTTAACCATTCAATTGAAGGAGCGAGCGTCAAACCGAATTTGAGGTAATTATTGATTTTAGCATCAATATTTGCCCGTAAAGTTCCTCTTTTATAGCCTGTATTTGCGACAATCCCCGTTTGGTTGATATAACTTCCAGAAATGCTAAAATTCATATTATCCGTTCCACTCGAAACAGCTAAATTATAATTATCTAAAATACCCGTGTTGCCAAAAAACGCTTGATTCCAATCCACATAATCCAAACTATCTTTGCCATACGCCCATTTTGGATCGTACATATAAGTTGTGTTGGGCGTAGAAAGTGGAATCGCCAATTCAGAAGCTCTAAATGCTTGTGTATCAGTTGCTTTATAGTCTTTTTTCAATGAAACACCACGAGTAACCCACGATTCATCAACGCCTTCTTTTCGTTGTTGAATCCATTGTTCAGGATTCATCATGTCAATTTTCCCTTCCTTCTGCATGACACTTTTGGTAACATTAAATTGGATATTTAATTTACCTTTATTGCCTCTTTTGGTGGTAATAATCACCACACCATTCGAACCACGAGAACCGTAAATTGCTGCCGAAGCTGCATCTTTCAATACGTCAATTGATTTTACATCACCAGGATTCAAACCTCTAATATCATCCACTGGCACGCCATCAATTACATACAAAGGGTCATTGGAAGAGTTGATTGAACCCGCTCCACGCACCCGAATCTGAATATCTCCTCCTGGTTCACCCGAGTTTGTGCGCACATCTACCCCTGGTAATTGTCCCGCCAAAGCATTTTCTAAACGAGAAATTGGACGGTCTTCGATGTCTTTTGCGGATAAACTTGCTGCCGCACCCGTTAAGTTATTGCGCTTTACTTCGCCGTAACCCACCACCACCACTTCCGACAAACTCATTTCATCGGGTTGTAGCGTAATATTTAACTGTGTTTGTCCATTAACCGAAATTTCTTTCTTGACAAAACCCACCGACGATAAAACCAACGTGGCTTTTGGGTTTGTTACTTTGATGGTAAAAACACCATTCGAATTGGTGGTGGTACCAACGGTTGTTCCTTTGATAATGACGTTTACGCCCGGTAAAACCTCATTTTTATCTGCTGAAGTAACCGTTCCTTTCAACTCTTGAGCCAGAAGCCCTTGAGAGAATAAGAGGGAAAATCCTAACAGCATCCATTGTAGTAAATTTTTAGTCATTTTTTGATAATTGAATTTGGGTGAAAATATAAATTATTAGTGTCTTTACGACACATAGTTGGATATTCTAAAACACTTTAAAAGAATAGTTCTTTGATGATTTATAGGGGAATTAACTCTTGGTTTTAGTATAAATCCTTGTTGAACCATCACTAATTTCCATCTGGTTTTATCACGGGCATTGCAGGACTTGCGGGAAAATTCCACGTTTGCCAATCATCGGGTTGATGGGGGTCAAAAGTGGAGGTTGCTTGTAAGTATTTGGCAATTGGTAATTGTATTTTTCTCATTTCCTCAATCATACATTTTGCCAATTGATAAGCTCCGTAATTACTAAAATGGGTATCATCAGCAATGGCTTTTTCTTGGTTCGGGTACGTTTCTGAGGGAACATGAACGAAGGCTTTTTTAGACGATTCTACTCCCATACTTTCCCACAGAGTTTTACTAATGGCATTCAAATCAATCAATGGTGCATTTTCCTCTTTAGCCGTTTGTCGCATTGCTTCTGGAAAATCGCCCAGTGTGTTGACAATTTGCCCCGATGAGTCAAAATTCCTACGGTGCATCGAGGTTACTAAAACTGGAATTCCACCTTTTTCACGAGTTTTAAAAATATATTCTTTTAATAAATTTTTATACTCAAAGAATGGTCGAAAATCCTTGATTTTTTGGTCATTATGAGCAAATTCGATAAATAAATAATCCCCTTTTTTCATGAGAGAAAACACTTTTTCTAACCTATTTTCGCTCACAAAACTCTTCAATGACTCTCCCGATTCTACATGATTAGCAATGGCAATTTTATACGGTTCAAAAAACCGAGGAATCATCTGTCCCCAAGCCGTAAATGGTTCTGCAACTTGGTCAACCACGGTAGAATTTCCTGCTAAAAATACCGTAATTGCTTTATTATTAGGTTTGATTTCGATACATTGCACGACAGGATTTTTTCCACAAAACTCAAAAGTCAACTGATTATCCCAATGTAAATAAGTCAGTTCTCGGGGTTTTAATTTAATACTTTTTGTCTCATTAATCTTAGCATTTCTAAGATTAACTGTGAATATTTTTTTGATAATTTCTCCTTTGTGAGTTTGTATTTTTTCAAGAACCAATCTTCGATTTTCAACTTTAATCGTTGTTTCAGTGGCTTCATTTTTACTTCCCAAATACATCGTTACATCATAATTTCCTGCGGGTAAATCGAGGGTAAAAAAATGATTATTTGTACCTTTAACATACCCAAAAGGTTTGGCTGAGGTATATAGTTGCGCTGGGCTAATGGTTACAAAGCCTTTTTTATCTGATATTCCAAAATTGAACTTTTGAGGCACTTGGGCAAATGAATAATGAGTCATTAACCCAATCAAGAAGAGAAGTTTTTTCATTTTTGTAGCAACTGAACCGAACTATCGTTTATCTCAAATTTCTTGTTTTTCAATAAATTAATTATCTCCGAACCCGCTAAAATAACTGGGCCATAACCGTGAGCAGCGAATGGACTTATTGGACGGTGGTAATAAAAAGCGGGGTCAAAACCCATGCCTGTTCCAACGCAAGTACCCTCAACTTGACCAGCATCGTTAATTTTAGTAGCTACGGCATTCCAGCCTAAAAGTGCCATTGGAGCATAAGCAAGCCCGTCTATCCAACCACGATTGATAGCACGAGCAATGGCAAACGTATAAATTGCCGTAGCCGAAGTTTCAAGATATGAATCTTGACGGTCGAGTAATTGATGCCAAAAACCCGAACCCGACTGGTAACCCGCCAAGCCTTTTACATGGGCTTTCAATAAGGCCAAAATCTCGGGACGAGCGGGGTGATTTTCTGGTAAAACTTCCAATAATTCAACTTTGGTAAGAATGGCCCAGCCGTTGGCTCTCGCCCAGTGAAATTGTGGATGTTCAGTCATGCCTTCAATCCAACCGTGCATATATACGTTCTTGTCTTTGTTGAACATTTTTTTAGAAAAAGACAACACTTGACGAGCAGCTTCATCGTAATATTTTGCTTCGCCAGTGAGTTTTCCCATTTGTGCTAAAGCGGGAATTCCCATGAACATATCATCTAACCAAACTGAATTTGGTTGCGGACGATTTCTTGCTAAAGTACCATCTTTCAAACGATGTTCCTTATTCAAAATATAGTCGATGTGTGAATCAATTAATGGACGAAAATTGGCTTTACTTCCATTTCGAGAGGCCTTAATCATGGCGGCGCACATGGCTCCACAATCATCCAATGCGTGAGGAGTCAACAATCCTTTCAAAGGTCCTTTTGTTCCCCAATCGGCGTGATTTTCGGTTGTTTTTTTGAAATATGGTGCGGCATTGGCGATAAATTGCAGGCGTTTTTCAGAATATTCTTTGAAACGATTATCTCCCGTAGCTTGACTTGCCAGCAACATTGCACCGTAAGTAACGCCCCATTCATAACTCACAATTCTATAATCACCTTTCTTTAAAGCGGTATTTTCGTCGATTTTAGATAAATCAGTAAGGGTTTCGCCCGTTTTTGAATTAATGAATTCGGCTGGTGTTACTTCATTAAGATAATGATGAATTTTGTCTAAAACGACTTTTATCTCTTCTGTTTTAGGAATTCCGTAAGCAATTGGATAATCTGGTTTTAGCAGGTGAAGTGGTGTATTAGAATCATTGGCATTCGTTACATTTCGTTGAGAAAAAAGTAACGTAACATGAGTAAAGAAAGCAAAAAATAAGAATATGTGTTTTTTCATTATTACGATATTATTTTGTCGTTTTCGGATGATTAAGAAGCGAGATAAAATATCATGTTTCTTGAATAAGTTATATTTATTCATCAAAAGTAAAAAGACTTCTACCCCAAACCGTCCTGTACTCTACTACATGAAAGTTGATATTTACGGTATTATTACATCTATTTTAATCACTCACATAAGGATATTATTTACGCCATTTTTTTACCCAATTTGGATACTCTTTTTCTACTAAATTTTTAGGCCAAGTACCATAATAAGCATACCCAACCCGTCTTTCATTTTCAATTTCTGCTAAGGTGTTTTTAGGAATACTATTCCGTCCTGTGAAGAAAGGTTTTCCCGTTTCAAGGTCGTAAAATCTTGCCCAAACCGTTGAATTGGGGTCTTCTACCACAATTCGGTCTTTGCCTTTTGGCTGACTTGCATCGGTGATATCTTTGATTTTAATGCCCACAATTTTTACGGATTCCAACCAAGTTACGGCGGTATTAATGGAGTTTTGAATTTCGGGAGAAGGGTTTTCTATCGTCATTAAAAATCGAATAATCCCCACACTTTCATTGCCCGAAAGAGAAGGCAATTCAAACATTCTGGCTTTGGCAGGTTTCAAGGTCTGGCAGTCGTGTTGAGCGCACCAAGCCGTCAATTTTCCGTTTTGGATAAACTGCGTATTCAAAATACATTTTATGCCTTTTTCGACGGTAATTTTTGCCTTTTGCGAGAGCGATTTATCAATTTTTTCAAAATTATTTGAACATTCAGCAGCATATTTTAAAACCCACATTACGTCAATCATGGCGTTATCGTTATACGTAATATGTTTGTGATAACCACTCGAATCGGGATAAAACTGTCCCCAACCTCCCGCTGAATTTTGGGCATTTAATAAATATTTAATACCACTTTCAACGGCTTTTAAATAAACTGGGTTTTGCGTTTTCTGATAAGCACTCGCCAGACCCTTTATCTCCCGAGTAGTTGCTTGATCGTCGATAGTGGCATCCAATAATGGTTTTTCAGCTAACAAAGTGGCTTTTAATTTACCAGAAATGGGTAATTCGTATTTAATTGGGTCACCGTGGGGCTGCGGGAAACCGCCATTATTGCGTTGATACAATAACATTTTTTCAGCCGTAGAATCGGTCACAACTTGTCCTTGTAATGAAAAAGCTGCTAAAATTAAAAATGCAATGAATGATATGTTCTTAACCATGTTGGTGGAGGCGTATAGTAAACACCCCGATATAGACGTAAAAAGGCGTATGCCATACGCCTCTACTAATTTTTACGGAAATTTATTTCTTCGATGATTTGTAAGAAGAATTTTCGAGAAGTCATGTTTGGAAAATGACTTCTCGAATAAAATTTATCTTTAATATCCAGGGTTTTGTCTCAATCTCCCTTGGTACGAATCAACCGTTGCTTGATCGAAAGGAAATAATTCACTTTTGCCTGATACAAATAATCTTGCTATTGCTTTATCTAAAGTCACCCCATCAATTACGTTGGTCGTTAAGTGCTGTCCCCAATCCAAGCGAGTCCAACCCGTTGGAGCGGTTGTCAAAGCAGTTGGTTTATAAAATGAGTTAAGAAATTGGATTTCTTCCCCATTATTTTTCCAGAAAATATACTTCGGCACATTGGCAAAAGCGCCTTTGGCATCACGCATATTTTGAATTTTAGTACGAGCTTCATCAATTTTTTGGGCTAATAAATTCCAACGAATTAAGTCGAATTTACGAATTCCTTCACTACCAAATTCTAAATAACGCTCATTAGTAAGGGCATCAAAAAATCCTGCTTTATCGGTTGGTGTTTTGCCAATTTTAGTTTCATTTTTGTAATAAGCTCTTTTTCGTACTTCTTCAAAAGCTGAAATTGCAGCGGCGGTTGGCGCTCCATTCAATTCATTTTCTGCTTCGGCAAACATCAATAATACGTCCGAGAAACGAATCATTGGCCAGTTATATCCTGGGTTCAAAGCCGTTCCTGGCAATAGTGGATTTCTCCAATCTTTTCTGAATTTGCCATCGGTTAATTCTGCCAAACGACGGGGTGCTTTGATGTTAGTGGCAGCAATCGAATATAAAGTTACAGTTACATCACGGCGAGTATCCGTTGAATCAAAGGCATAAAAATAGTTGGGCAATGCCAACAAACCGCCTCCGCCTGTTCCGTATCTTGAGGCAGCATTTACCGAAGGTCCATTATAATTTGCCATACGACTATCCGACGTTGAGTTTGAACCACCCGCTCCCACTTCAAATATGATTTCACCCGCCGGGTCGTAGGTAAATGAACTCAAATATTTCTTCCAAATATCCTCAAATATTGGGTTTAATGTATGTTCTGTACGTTTTGCCAATAAATCAGCAGATTCGTCACGGGCAATTTTGTAGTACGTCAAATAATCAGCGTTACGTTCTAATTTTCCAGAACTACGCAAAGAATAACCTCCTCTGAACAACGCAATTTTTGCCCGAAGTGCCTTAATTGCTCCTTTTGTGATACGCTCATTTCTCACAGGAATTTCCGAACGCCAACCCACAAGGTCAGTAGCAATTTTCAAATCATCCAAAATTTTCGTGTACGTGACGTCACGGTCAGCTTGCGGAATAAACAAGTCGGCTTGTTTATAAGCAGGTATCATGGGAGCGGGTACATCGCCCCAATTACGGATTAATTCAAAGAAAAATTGGGCTCTTAAAGTCAATACTTCTCCGTGCAAACGCCGTAATTCCTTTTTCTCAGCGTCCGTTCCGTTGCTATAAAGTGCCATCGTTGGAATTTGCTCAATGCACAAATTGGCTTTTTCAATCCCTCGATATAATTGTAAAAATGGGTTTCTGATTTCGGTATTCGTTAGGAGTAATTGGTAACGCCCAATTCCTCTACGGCCATTATCCAAGTTTCCCGAAACGATAATTTCGTCAGAATCGTAAGGATAATACATATTGATACGGATTCCGTAACCATTATCGCCCATGAGTTCATCGTAAACGCCAATCACCGCATTGGTGGCATTGGGAACATTTGAAAACGCATCAGCCACGCTAATTTGCGACTTCGGCTGTACTTCCAAGTAATCTTTACAGCCCGAAATAATGAATATTGCGACTGTGAGTATTGATATTTTTTTGAATATATTTTTCATTTTGATCTATATTTTGTCATTATTTTCGTGGGTATACGTCTATACTTTACCCACAGAATCATTCTACTTAAAACGTCAAATTCACGCCAAAAACCCACGTTTTAGCTCTTGGATAACCTGCAAAATCAACGCCTTGCGTAAGTGGATCATTACGACGAGTGTTTACTTCTGGGTCGTAACCTGAGTATTTCGTAAAAGTCGCCAAATTGTTCACCGTTCCGTAAATTCTCAATTTTGAAATTTTTGCTTTTTTAACAATAGAATTCGGTAAAGAATAACCCAAAGTCAAGTTATTGATACGTAAAAATGAACCATCTTCCACCGCCCACGAGTGCAACCAATAGCGTTGTACACGTACAGGCGACCATATTTCGGCATTTGCGTTAAGAGCTTTCAATTCGGTTGGGTCTGATACAACTGCTCCAGCATCATTAATATTAGTGAAGCGATTTTTCATCATGTTGAGCATATTCAAATTTGGAAAAGCGCCATCTGTCATTTCGATTTTGTTGGCATTATAAATATCATTACCCACCACAAAGTTCACAAAACAGCTCATATCAAAGTTTTTGTAAGTAAATTGATTGCTCCATCCACCTTGAAATGCGGGGTTTGCATTACCAATTACGGTACGGTCTTTATCGGCAGTTACCAAACCATCACCGTTCAAATCTTTCCATTTCAACATCCCAGGTTGCGGTGTTCCGTAAACCGAATTAACTGGAATTCCTGTTTTGAGCGTGTAAACTTTGGTGGTGGCGTTGTAGTCAAAATCATCTACTTTATACATGCCGTCGGTTACAAAACCGTACATCAAACCCACTGGCTCGCCAACTTTTACTAAATAATCATCCGCTCCGTCAGAACCTTGCCATCCCGAACTACGAGTTTGTTGGGTGATTGTTCCTAAACTGGTAACGGTATTTTTATTGGTTGAAATGTTGAAATTAGTATTCCACGTAAAGTCCTTTCTTTGGGAAATATTGGCACTTACTTGCAATTCGAGTCCTTTGTTGGTGGTTGAACCCAAGTTTTTGATTTGCGAAGAATATCCCGAAACTGGTGGAATAGCCACGGCTAACAATAAATCTTTTCCTGAGTTTTGGTAAGCATCAACGGAAACTTGAACTCTATTATTCAAAAATGATAAATCTAAACCTAAGTTTTGCGTAACACTTGATTCCCATTTAAGGTTTTCATTGGCTAAAGCAATGGGTGCATAACCTGGCAAAACACTGTGATTGAGCGCATATTCACCCGTTACCCCGTATAATTGTTGGAACAATAAATCACCGATACGGTTATTACCCGCCATTCCGTAACCAAAGCGAAGTTTACCATCAGAAATCCATTTGCTATCCTTCATAAAGGCTTCTTTGGTAAATCTCCAAGCGAATGTTGCCGAAGGAAAAACCAGAGAACCATTGTCATATTTAAACTTAGAAGAACGGTCAGAACGCAATGAAACGGTCGCTAAATATCTATCGTCGTAGCTGTAAGTTGCCCGTCCGAACAATGAGAATAAACGGTTGGCAGGCAATACATTGGAAATTGGTCTCGCCTGAGACGCACCACTCGGCGGTGAGCCAAGTCCCATATTAGCCAAGGCTTGGTCAACCTCAATATCGGCAGGGAAATAACGAGTTTCAATTGTTGTACTTTTTGCACTATAATCGTAAATTTCTTGACCTACTAATACGCTTACATCATGCTTTGTCCCAAATTTTTGAGTGTATTGTAAGGTATTTGAATTATTGAAAGTAACCGCATTTTGATTAAAAATCGTCGCTACTGGCAATGAAGCATAATTGCGAGCCGTAGAAGTAATTTTAGAGAAAAAATTATCATTTCTTACATCGTTATTATCCACACTAAACGTTGATTTAAAGACTAAATTTTTTAAAATATTGTAAGAAAAATAAGTACTCAAATTGATTGCTTTCGTATAAGCTGCCTGATATTCAGCCTGCGTAATAAGTACCGGATTTACCAAACTACCTGATGAAAGATAAAGGTCATTATCAAAATCATCAATCGCTGGACTTACCCCTGATAAAAATGGACGATACTGAACTGAGTGTCTCAAACGGTTGGTCGCTTTTGTACCACTTCCCGAAGTTCCCGCTCCATTAATCGTTTGATTCAAATATCGAACATTGAATCCTACACGCAGTTTTTCTGAAGCTTTATGATCAATTTTAAAATTGGCTAAGTAACGCTCAAAACCTGATTCAAGCAAGATTCCGTCCTCTTTATTGGCCGTCAAACTAAGGTTGAAACTGGTTTTTGCATCTCCACCATTGAGGGTAATATTATGATTTTGATAAGCGGCTTTTCTACCAAAAACTTCATTCTGCCAACTCACGGGCGTAGTCGTTTTATATTGATTAATATTATCCCAAGTTCCGTATTGGTCACTGTAACTCTTTTCAAGCACCGCATCACCTCTGCTTCTTTCGTACTGCCAACGCACATAGTCGTAAGGACTCATTACGTCTAAAGTTTTGAAAATTTGTCTGAAACCCATTGAGCCATTATAGCTCACCGAAGTTTTTCCGTTTCTGCCCGATTTAGTGGTAATAACCACCACACCATTGGCTCCTCTTGCTCCGTAGATTGCCGTGGTTGAAGCATCTTTAAGGACGTCAATATTGGCAATATCTTGGGGAGAAATGAACGAAAGTGCATTTTCAACTTGAATACCATCTACGATATAAATGGGAGAATTATCCTGCGTAATCGAACCGCCTCCACGCACACGAATCTGAATGGCAGCCCCAGGAGCGCCTTCCGAAGTGGTTACCTGAACCCCCGCTAATTTACCTGTAAGTGCTTCAGCCGCATTTGTTAAAGGAATATCTCTGAGTTGTCTGGCTCCCACCGATGATACCGAACCCGTTAAATCACGACGATTAACGGTTTGATAGCCAATCACCACCACTTCGTCTAATGCCTCCACCGTAGGAACGAGGGCGACATTTAATACAGAACGGTCTCCAATTTTGATGCTTTCGCTGGTATAACCAATAAAACTCAACACAATCGTTGCATCATTTGAAACTTTCAAGGAATATTTTCCTTCGCCGTTAGTAGTCACACCTAAGGTTGTTCCTTTTACTACAATACTTACGCCTGGTAGTGCTTCGGAAGTATTTGCATCTGTTATTTGCCCCGTTATTTGGCGAGTTTGTGCGCTGGTCTCTACCCAATAACCAAAGAGACAAAGGCATAATAGTAATATTTTTTTCATTGCTTAAATTTTTATTTATGCTCTTTACAAAGGCATTTTATATATAAAGTACAACTTAATACTTTTTACTTAATATTTTTGCAAGAAAGTTCCCGCAATTTTCCCGCAAACGATTGCAGTAACTATTTGCACTTTATTACTTTAATCTTATATAAAACCATTTTTAATTCAAATCAGCATCGTTTGCCTGTGTAAATATCAAATGAAGACTAATACAACAACCATCAAAGAAATTGCCATTCTACTGGGGATTTCAACCTCTACGGTTTCCAGAGCTTTACGTGGCTTACCAGACATAAAACCCGAAACTCGTAATGCCGTAGCAAGAGTAGCCCAAGAATTGGATTATCAGCCCAATCAGTTAGCAAAAAATTTAGTAAAAAGTAGTACAAAAACCATTGGTGTTATTGTACCAGAACTTAATTTTCACTTCTTTTCATCCGTTCTGATTAGTATAGAAGAAGCAGCCTTGCAGGCAGGATATAGTGTGATAATTTGCCAAACCCACGAATCATATTTACGGGAAGTTAACCAAATAGAAAACCTTGTGAATAGTAGAGTTGAGGGCTTAATTATCTCGCTTGCTCGTGATACAACGCATTATGGACACATTGAAAAGTTAATTCGCAAGAAAATACCAGTCGTTTTATTTGATAGACATAGCGAAGAATTAAATATTTCTAAGGTGATTGTTGATAATATAAAAGCAGCATTTGAGGCTACCGAACACCTCATTCAGCGGGGGTGTAAACGATTAGCGTGCTTAGCGGGACCGCTAAATTTACTGATTAGTAATGAGCGAGTACAAGGTTTTAAAAATGCCTTAGAGAAATACAATCTCCCATTTTATCCAGAATACGTTTCACACGGCGATTTTTCAAAGGAACATTCTATGCTTCAGGCTTTCAATCTCATGAATTTACCCAATCCTCCCGATGGTATTTTAACGATTAGTGACCGTATTGGCTTTGCAGCACTTCATGCACTCAAACAAAGAGGCATTAAAATTCCCGAAGATATTGCGATGGTTAGCTTTAATAATGAGCCATTCTGCAATTATTTCACCCCTTCGGTATCAAGTATAAGCCAGCCCATTCAAGAAATGGGGAAAGAGGCGGTCAATTTACTCTTGAAACAAATCGAAAATGAAAGCCCTATTCCAGAGACAATTATGTTGAAAACCCAATTAGTCGTCAGAGAATCGTCCATGCGGAAAGTTGAAGAAAATTGATAAATTTCAGGCGATGAAGGGTAATAATTTAGAACAAATGACTTTAAGTAAGAAATACTTTCATTTGCTCAATGATGTTACCCATGAAAAAAATCCTTCTAATATTAGCAATCATCACCAATAGTTCTCTACTATTTTCTCAAAAAAATACGGTGGCAAAAGATGGTTCTGGCAATTTCAAATCCATCCAAGATGCCATCAATAGTTTGGATACAATTTCAACTAAAACCCGAACAATTTATATCAAAAATGGGATTTATTCGGAGAAATTGATGATAGCAAAATCCTACATAAAACTGCAAGGACAAAGCGAAAAAGGCGTTGTTATTCGGATTTCATTACCCCGTGATGTGTGGCGTTGTGCCAATCCAGACGACTACGGAGCCGCAACGATCAATGTAAAAGGTCACGATTTAACTTTCGAAAAACTAACGGTTTTGAATGATTACGGTTTCACGGCGAAAGGTGATACAACTATCGTTTGTGCTAATGAATCGGGAGGAACGGGGGCTGTTTCTAAAGACCGTTATGCTTTGCCCCGTGAAAAAGGCGAAGAAGCGGGTAAGAAAATTGTACGCAAAGATGGTCATCAATTCGCTTTTCGTTCGATGCCAGGCGCTACTCGTTTAGTCTTTTTAAACTGTACTTTCCGTGCGGGTGGTGGTGATACCGTAAGTCCTTGGGACGTGGAAGGTGGAATGTATTATTTCAAGAATTGCACGATGGAAGGTGGCGTTGATTTTTACTGTCCAAGAGGTTGGTCTTGGGCGGAAAATTGTCATTTTATTTGCCACAATATGAACGCCGCCATTTGGCACGATGGTACCAATTATGAATCATCAAAAACTGTCTTGAAAAATTGCACTTTCGAAGGAGACAAAGGTTATAAATTAGGGCGTTATCATCGTCCAGCGCAGTTTTATTTACTGAATTGTCAGTTTGATGAAAACATGGCAGATGCCGAAATTTACCACGTATCGAGCAGTCCAGAACCAAAATGGGGATACCGAGTTTACTACCAAAATTGCCACCGTAAAGGAGGTGATTATCAATGGTTTGCAGATAACCTTAAAATCGACCCAAAAACGGTTTCAGTAAATTGGACTTTTGATGGAAAATGGAAACCATTTTGATAAAAATTATCTAAAATAGTCATAAAATTAAAAATGAAATGTACAAATATATAACATTCAAAAAATACTGTTTTGGTCTAATTTTTCTCATTATCCAACCATCCTTCGCCCAATCAACCAAGGGGATTACAGGGGTAAAAGACACTTCATATACCTTGAGAAGTGCTTATTTGGGAACGCTGAAAACGCATCCAAATATCAAGATGCCTACGGAGATAAAATCGCCTTCGGTTGAAGATAAAAAGGATATTGTTTACGCTCAAATAGGCGAAAGGGCCTTGAAATTAGATGCTTTTTATCCAAAAGGGAAAACCACGAAAGCACGTCCTGCCGTGATTATAATTTACGGTGGCGGTTGGAGAACGGGCGATAAAAATCAACATCATAATTTGGCTCAACGCTTGGCAGATTTGGGCTACGTGTGCTTTTTGCCAGAATATAGACTTTCTACCGAAGCACTTTATCCAGCCGCTGTTCACGATTTAAAAGCGGCCATTCGTTGGGTGCGAGCCAATGCCAAAACTCACCAGGTGGATACTGACAAAGTAGCGACTTTAGGCTTTTCGGCGGGTGGGCAATTATCGGCTTTATTGGGCGTAACTGCCCAAATGCCAAATTTAGAAGGAACGGAAGGAAACCCAAATTATTCGAGTAAAGTAAATGCCGTAATTGATATTGATGGCATTTTAGCTTTCATTCATCCTGATTCTGGGGAAGGCGATGATAGTAAAAGAACTTCGGCGGCAACGTATTGGTTTGGCTATTCAAAAACGGAGAATCCGACGCTTTGGAATGAAGGTTCAGCATTAACTTATGCAGGAAAAAATACACCTCCAACGCTCTTTTTGAATAGTTCCGTAGAAAGGATGCACGCAGGACGAGAAGATTATCGGGCAAAATTAGCGCCGTTTGGCGTTTATACCGAAGTACATGATTTCCCCGATTCTCCGCACGGATTTTGCCTTTTCGAGCCGTGGTTTACGCCAACCGTTCAATATGTAGATGCGTTTTTGAAGAAGGTTTTCTGAAAATAATTGAACAAAATAAAAGATTATTTAATCCAACAAAATGAAAAAAATACTATCCATAATTACGCTGACGCTATTTTTTGCCTTCAAATCGGCAGAAGACAAACCTCGCATTTTCCTAATTGGCGACTCCACTTGTGCCAATAAAAATCCTTACGACGAACCCGAAACGGGTTGGGGACAAGTATTTCATCAATTATTTACCGATGCCGTAGAAATACAAAATCATGCCGTAAATGGACGTAGCACCAAGAGTTTCAGAACGTTGGGACATTGGAAAAAAGTGAGCGACCAATTGCACAAAGGCGATTACGTTTTCATTCAATTTGGACATAATGACCAAAAGGAATCGGACACGGCTCGTTATGCAGCACCACAAACGGATTATCGTAAAAATTTGATTCGTTACATTGAGGAAGTGCAAGCGAAAGGGGCAACGCCAGTTTTGCTTACGCCTGTGATGCGTAGAAAATTTGATGAAAACGGCAAATTCGTTGACCAACACGGCGAGTACCCAAAAGTAGTGCGTGAAGTGGCGCAACAGTTTCATTTGTACTTGATTGATGCACACAAAGAAAGTCAAAAAATCATTGAACAACACGGCGTAAATGACTCTAAAAAGATGTTCATGATTTTTGGGGGTGGCATTTACAAAAAATTCCCAAAAGGCAGTGACGACAATACGCATTTTACCCCTTATGGAGCGAGATTAATGGCAAATATGGTGGCAGACGAAATGGTAAAACAAGGAAATCCTTTGAGAAGTTACCTAATTAAAACGGAATTTAACGATAAATATGCCTACGAATTACCGATTACTTACCGCCCAGCTTTTAGAAAAGACACGTTTAATATTGTGCGCTACGGAGCTATTGCTGACGGACTTACGGTAAATACGAAAGCCATTAACCAAGCGATTGAATTATGTAACGCAGCGGGTGGTGGAACCGTTTTGATTCCGAAAGGATTGTGGATAACTGGCCCAATTGTGTTGAAAAGTAATGTAAATCTTCACATTGAAAAAGCGGCTTTGTTGCAATTCAGCCGTAATTATGCCGATTATCCAGTAGTGTTAACGACTTGGGAAGGACAAGATTCGTACCGTTGTCAAGCGCCAATTGGTGGATTTGATTTGGATAATATTGCCATCACGGGCGAAGGCATCATTGACGGTGGCGGAGACGTTTGGCGAGCTATCAAAAGAGATAAATTAACAGCTGGACAATGGGCAAAATTGATTAAGACGGGCGTAACCAACGAGAAAAAAGATATGTGGTATCCTTCGGAAAAATCAAAAAAGGGAAACCTAATGCCAGATGCGGGAAGATTGAGAAAAGATAGTGTTGGGGTATATAGCGTCCGTCCGTCGATGGAAGAGTTAGAATCTTACAAAGATTTTCTTCGTCCAAATATGTTGAGTTTAACTCGTTGCAAAAACATTATTTTAGAAGGTTTTACCCTCCAAAACTCCCCTGCGTGGACCATACACCCACTTTTATGCGACCACATTTCGATTAAAAATATAACCGTTAAAAATCACTGGTACGCCCAAAATAGTGATGCCATCGACATTGAATCTTGCAGAAATGGCATCTTGGAAGGTTGTAATTTTGATACCGGTGATGATGGAATCACGATAAAATCGGGCAGAGATGAGCAAGGCAGAAAACGTGGCGTTCCGACGGAGAATTTTATCGTCAAAAACAACATCGTTTATCACGCTCACGGTGGTTTTGTGATTGGTTCAGAGATGTCGGGCGGGGTGAGAAATATGTTTATTTCAGACTGTACTTTTATGGGTTCTGACGTCGGTTTACGTTTCAAAACTGCCCGGGGACGTGGTGGCGTGGTGGAAAATATCTACGTGAACAACATCAACATGACCGAAATTCCGGGTGAGGCAATTTTATTTGATATGTATTATGCTGCCAAAGACCCCGTTCCCGCATCTGGAGAATCTAATGAATTACCCGAAATTAAATCTGAACCTTTAAATGAAGGAACGCCGCAATTTAAAGATTTTTACATCAAAAATATTGTGTGTAAAGGAGCGGAAACGGGTATTTTGATCAGAGGTTTACCAGAAATGGCCATCAAAAATATCAACATTGAAAATGCTATTATCGAGTGTAATAAGGGTTTAATTTGCGTGGAAGCTCAAAATGTCATTCTCAAAAACATTACGCTTTTGACAAAAGACAAAACGATTGGACAAATCCAAAATAGTCAAAATGTAACGCTTGATAATATCAAATACGGTAGCAATGCCGATACATTTTTGAAGGTTCAAGGCACTCGTTCAAAAACAATTCGTTTATTGAATACGGATATTAAGAATGTAAAAAATGGTGTTGTGTTGGGAGAGAAAGTGGGAAATGGTGTTGTTTTTAAGAAATAAATTTAATAGATAAAATTGTGAATAAACTTCCCGAAAGTTATTTCTACTTTCGGGAAGTTTAACTTATTAGAGGGTGTAATTAATCGCCAAAACTATACAAAAACGGGGCTTTATGAGCCTTTCCCAAAAACTGTTTTTCGTGTCTCTGCAAAAGTCCTAATCCTAAAATTTTTCGTTGAAAAGTCCCTCGGTGTAATTTCTCGCCCAATATTGCTTCATATACTTTTTGCAATTCCGTCAAAGTAAATAATGGCGGCAAAAGATTCGTTCCAACCAATTTTCGTTCTAAATTTTCTCGTAAAGTTTGCAAAGCTTTTGCCACAATTTCAGCATGGTCGAGCATTAAATATGGTAATTCATCCATATCGTACCAGTCACAGGAATCAGACAAAGCATCGGGCGTTGGGACGACATCATTATAGTTAATCAAAGCATAATACGCCACCGAAATAAATCGGTTTAACATCCATTGATAAGATTCCGAATGATGTCCATTTGCTTCTAAAATCGTCTGCATAATTTCGGGTTTGTAACGTGCCACATCACCAAAAGTATAAAACTGCTCCAAATAGATATTTTCTAAACCCGTTCGCTCTTTTAGTCCCCTTCTTACGGCATCATTCAAATTTTCATCTCTTTGCATAAATCCCCCGGGCAAGGCGTACAATCCCGTATTATGATATTTCATGATAAGGATTTTCAGCTTCTCTCCCGAAAAACCAAATATGACCGAGTCATAAGCGATATGGTGTAAAAAGGTAGTTTCGTTCACTGTCGAGAATTTTGAATATAAATTTTTCACAAATAAATAGGATTAATTTTAAAAACCAATTATTATTGTCTCAAAATGCGACAATAATAATTTTAATCTAAAAAAATGAAAAAAATAGTCTATTTATTCGGACTGCTTTGTTTGGCTAATTTCTCAGGAATGGCACAAGGAAATAATTCTTTTACGGTACAAACTACCATCGAAAATGGTATAATTGAAGGAAATTACGATACCAAAACAGGTATTCAAACTTATTTTGGCGTTCCATTTGCCAAACCACCCGTTGGCGAATTACGTTGGAAAGCGCCACAACCTTTGGCCAATTGGTCGGGTGTGAAAGAAACCAAAAAATTTGGTGCAAGACCGATGCAAACCATTGTTTTTGGCGATATGAATTCACGTTCAAATGGTTTGAGCGAAGATTGTCTTTACCTAAATGTTTGGACTCCTGCGAAAAGAAACACCAAAGATTTACCCGTTTTGGTATATTTCTATGGGGGCGGGAATGTGGCTGGGGATGCTTCTGAGACAAGATACGATGGTGAAAGCATGGCAAAAAAGGGAATTGTAGTAATTACTTGTAACTACCGTTTGAATATTTTTGGGAATTTCGCTCACCCAGAATTGAGTGCTGAAACAGCTTACAAAGGTTCTGGCAATTACGGGTATTTCGACCAAATTGCGGCGTTGAAATGGGTTCAAAAAAACATCGCTCAATTTGGGGGCAACCCTAAAAAAGTAACGATTGCAGGAGAATCTGCGGGTTCTATTGCCGTAAGTTATCAAATGGCTTCTCCTTTATCAAAAGGCTTAATTGCGGGGGCAATCGGTGAAAGTGGAGCAGGAATTAACCCAACAATGGCTCCTGTAACCTTAGCAGAAGCAGAAAAACAGGGAGCAGAATTTGCAAAAAATGCAGATGCTCCAACCTTGAAACAATTGAGAGCCTTATCAACCAGAGAAGTTTACGAAATTTACAGCGAATCTAAACGTTTTGGCTTTCCAGTGGTTATCGACGGTTATTTTATGCCAAAAACACTTCCTCAAATTTTCGGGGCAAAAGAACAAGCGCAAGTACCACTTTTGTTAGGTTGGAACTCAGCTGAAATCCCAGGAGGAGCATTTATGCAAGGAAAACCTTATAACGAAGAAAACTATGTAGCAAGAGTAAAAAAGGAATATCCAACTGATTTTGAAGAAGTTTTGAAATTATATCCACACGGTTCTGAAAAAGAAATTGAGCTTTCAGCAACGGCTTTAGCGGCGGATAGATTCATTTCGTACAGCACTTGGAAATGGTTTGATTTGCACCGTAACAATTCTTCACAACCTGTTTATCGCTATTTGTACAGCAAATTACGTCCTGATTTAGTGGATAATTCTTTGGCTTCGGGTTTAGCGGGTGGAACGGTTAAAAAAGATGTAAATACGCCAAAAACTCCTATTGCGGTTGGCGCACCGCACGCTTGCGAAATTGAATATTGCATGGGAAATCTTCATTTGGTAAAAGAATATGCTTGGACGGCAGATGACTTTAAAGTATCAGATACGATGTTGAATTATTTTGCCAATTTTATCAAAACTGGAAATCCAAACGGTGATAAATTACCCGAATGGACAGCCGCAAAAGCGGGTGATACAACGCCTCCAGTAATGATAATTGATACAGAATCAAAAACGGTAAAAGCCCCCAATGACGCTCGTTATGAGTTTATGGATAAAGCTTATAAGAATAAATAAAATTTGATCAGACAGGTTTCTAACCAGTTCTACCGTGTAAATCGTAAATCGAATTAATTGTAAAATAACATGACAACAAGAAGAGAATTTTTAAAAAATACTTCCCTTTTGGCAACTGCTGCTGCTATCACGCCTTTTGCAAATATTATGGCAGAATTAAAGCAAGAAAATAAATTAGGCATTCAACTTTTTTCCATCCCAAAAATGCTTTCCGAGGATTATATGGGTGGAATCAAGATGTTATCCGACATGGGATTTAAGGAATTAGAGCTTTTTGGTCCATTCCCTTTTAGTGCTGAGAAAGCCAAAAAAGGTTGGGAAGGTGCTGGAAAAATGTTAGGATTTTCGGGTAGTGGCTATTTCGGAAGAACTCCTCAAGAAGTGAAAAAAATCCTTGATGACCACGGCTTGACAAGTCCAGGAACGCATACCGACCTTGACACGTTGGAACAAAGCATGGATAAATTAGGCGAAGCATCGCACATTTTAGGACATAAATACGTAACGCTTCCTGCCATTCCAGATGATAGACGCAAAACGCTTGACGACTACAAACGTATGGCCGACACTTTCAATAAGATTGGTGAAAATGCTAAAAAACAAGGCATTAAATTCGGATATCATAATCACGGTTACGGTATCAAACCGATGAACGGACAAATTCCACTTCAAATTATTTTAGATAATACCGACCCTAATTTGGTATTCTTTGAAATGGATATTTTCTGGATAACCGCTGGTGGTGCCGACCCAATTGAGTATCTAACGAAATATCCAAATCGCTACAAAATGTTGCATTTGAAGGATATGAAAGAGAAAAAACAATTCGCTGGCGATGGTGGCGGTATGGCTGATTGGATGCCAATGTTTGCTTTAATGGCTTCGGCGGGCGATGGAGCATTGGATCTACAAGGCATTGTAAAAAAAGCAAAAGAGGTTGGCGTTGAACATTATTTCGTAGAACAAGACATGGTGAAAAGCCCAGAAATAGCTTTGAAACGTAGCGTAGATTATTTGAAAAATAAAATTTAATTCATATTTCTTAAATTCATAACCCTTCTAAGAGTTTTAAACTCTTAGAAGGGTTAACATTATTAATTCCATCTTTTCATGAAAACCCTTCTTTCCATACTTTTAACGGTAGGTTTTATATTCAACGCAAACGCTCAAAAGGTCATCTCTCTTTACGAAGGCAAAGCCAAAGGTTCTGAAAATTGGACTTGGGAAGAAGCCGTTTCTGAGAAAAATATCTTCAATACAAAGGTTGTTTATAATGTTTCAAGTCCAACCATTACGGCTTATTTGCCCGAAAAACCGAATGGAACATCCGTAATTATTGCCCCAGGTGGTGCATTTCACACGCTTTCAATTGATAATGAAGGAACTGACGTTGCTAAATGGTTGAACGCAAAAGGTGTTACGGCATTTGTGTTAAAATATCGGGTAGTGCATAGTTTGACTGATGACCCCGTGAAAGAATTAATGCCAAAAATGGCTAATTTCAAGGCATTGGATGAAGAAAATGCGACGGTCGTTCCATTGGCAACGCAAGACGGTTTGACCGCCGTAAAGTACGTTCGTGACCACGCCAAAGAATTAAACCTTGACCCTGAAAAAATTGGATTTATGGGTTTTTCAGCCGGAGGAACACTCACGATGTCAGTCGTTTATAGTGCTGATGATAGTAATCGTCCAAATTTCGTTGCGCCTATTTACGCTTATGAAAATGCCATCATTGGAGCGAATATGCCCAAAGAAAAAACGCCTATTTTCATAGCCGTTGCGGGTGACGACCAATTGGGTTTAATGCCTCATAGCATCAATATTTACCGCAAATGGTTCGATGCCAAACAACCTTCCGAATTACACATTTACGAAAAAGGTGGTCACGGTTTTGGCATGAGAAAAACAGGTATTTCTTCCGACAGTTGGATTGATAATTTTGGCAATTGGCTCAAAATGCAAGGATATTTGAAATAAATTCCCGTTAAAAATAAATGGTTTGATAATTCGATAGTCGCTGTGAGTATATTTAAAGAGAGTATAACTTTCTGATTAATTAGTAAGTTCCAGTTTACTTACGCTTTCAAACCATCTAAAACTAAATTACGTGAAAAGAATATTACTATTTTCAATCCTCTTTGCCCTTACTCAACTGAGTTTTTCGCAAAATAACCCAGTTCAAAAAACCATTATCAATGTTGATTTTAACAAAAATGTAGGGGAAATGTACCCTTTTTGGGCATTTTTTGGCGCTGATGAACCCAATTATGCCTATATGAAAGACGGCAAAAAATTGCTCTCTGAATTATCCGACCTCTCTCCCACGCCTGTCTATTTCAGAACCCATAATTTATTGACTTCTGGACATGATACCCTCAATTTAAAATGGGGTTCAACGAATGTTTATACCGAAGATGCCAAAGGAAATCCCATTTATGATTGGACAATTTTGGATAAAATCATGGATACATACATTCAAAGAGGCATAAAACCGGTGGCTCAGTTTAGTTTTATGCCAGAAGCACTTTCTTCAAAACCGCAACCTTATGAACATCATTGGCAACCGGGAATGCCTTATGATAAAATTTATACGGGCTGGACGTATCCGCCCAAAGACTATAAAAAATGGGCTGCTTTGGTGAGTGAATGGGTGAAACATTCGGTGAATAAATACGGAAAAACCGAAGTTGAATCTTGGTATTGGGAACTTTGGAACGAACCAAACATCGGTTATTGGAGCGGAACAGTTCAAGAATATTGTAAATTGTATGATTATACGGCTGATGCCGCTAAAAAGGCTTTGCCAACGATAAAAATTGGTGGACCAGAAACCACAGGGCCAAGCTGGAATAAAGCGGGCGATTTTCTAAAAACATTTCTAAAACATTGCGTTTCTGATACCAATTATGTTACTGGAAAAATTGGTACTCCCCTTGATTTTATCTCTTTTCATGCCAAAGGTTCGCCCAAAATAGTTGACAATCACATACAGATGAACATGGGTACGCAATTGAGAGACATTGCCGAGGGGTTCAAAATTGTTAATACTTTCCCAACGCTAAAAAACCTACCCATCATCATTGGCGAGTCTGACCCCGAAGGTTGTGCGGCTTGTGGCATGAAAACAAATCCACAAAATGGCTATCGAAACGGCACGATGTATTCAAGTTATACTGCCGCATCTTTTGCCCGAAAATATGCCCTCGCCGATTATTACAAATCTAATTTATTAGGAGCCGTTAGTTGGTCATTTGAATTTGAAAATCAGCCTTATTTCTACGGATTCCGTGATTTAGCGACCAATGGTATTGACAAACCCGTCCTCAATGTCTTCAAAATGTTCGGAATGATGTCGGGCAAACGAGTGCAAGTTAAAGGCAATCAATCTTACAACTTTGTGGTGATTAGAGATTCGAGTGTGCTGGGTAAAAAGGCGGATATTGATGCCCTTGCCAGTAAAAACTCACATTCGGCGGCGGTGATGCTTTGGCATTATCACGATGATGATGTGCAAGCTTCTGATGCTATAATTGAAGTAAATTTGAAAGGTTTAACGGCTAATACCTTGAATTTTCATCATTACAGAATTGACGATAAAAACAGTAATTCGTACCAAGTTTGGCAAGCCATGGGTTCACCCCAAAATCCAACTTCAGAACAAATTACTACCTTAGAAAAAGCAGGACAACTCAGTTTATTAACCTCTCCAATATACGTAAAAACGGTGAACGGTGAACTGAAAATCAATGTTCAATTACCTCGACAAGGTGTTTCATTATTAAAATTTGATTGGTAATTTGACAGAAAACAAAAAACGTTCGTAGCAGAGCAACGAACGTTTTGGTATCACCTAACCACTAAATATAATCTTGTCAAATGATAATAAATATTGTCATTTGTGTTAAAATTTTGTTTTAAATTTTGCCGATTCCAACTGAGCCTGTTTTCCCTCGGAATTATTGGCAATAATAATTAACTCTCCCTCCACCTCATTCTCAGTCAATTTAACAATATTAACTCGACCAACGCCATTTTTCAAACCTTCATCATTTGCTAACGTTGTTTGATAAAAATTACTCTGTTCACGATAGTTATCAAAATCTTTAATCAAATTTCCTACATTCTGAAAATCTCCTTCACCTGGGATAAAGAATGTCCCTTTGGCGCTTACATTGTATAATTTCACAAAAACTGATTCAGCTGTATTATTGTCAGTAACCATAATTGTTAAAACGGTTACGCCTCTTTCCGAACTTTTCTTTACTTGAATATTATCGGAATATAATTTATGATTTGAACTATCGCCAAAACTGATTTTTCCGGAAAAATATCCCTTCGAAGTTTTTTCGACAAACTCTGAGTTTTTTGAATACGTAATAATCGTTACCACTAAAAAAAGTAGTAGAGCACAAATTAAAACAACTGGGTTATTCGTAAGCTTATTTTTCATAGGTTTATTAAATGTTATAATATAAAATGATAAGACACATAATTTTCGAAAGGGTTTAATTATTGAATAAAATAACGCCTGAAAATCCAAAATTTGTATTATTCCTATATTTTAGACACAAAAGTACACTTTTTTACAAGTAAATCAATGACTTTTGTTATGACTTATCAATTAAAATTATTAAACGGTCAATAAATTGATTAATGTAGGATTAACTTGTTTGATGCTAATTTCAAGGTGCTAATTTCGAGCCAAAATATCATTCTATACAGCTAAGACGCTCAAAACATTGAAAAGGTTGTAAGCATATTAAAAATTAGCATCAATTTTTTATTTAATTTTGCCGTACAATATAAAAATCGATTTCTATGAATCTATCTATTAACGCAACGACTGAGAAAAGTCAAGTTTTTAGTCAAATTGCCTCTGAACTATCAATTTTAGGTTTCAAAGTTGAAACGCAAGACCAAACTCGCCCGTGGGGAGGTTTTTTTGTGTTAGACGAAGGTCAAGCACAAGCTTTTGCTGCGCTTTATTTCTCACATTTAGATATGTCAGAAATTCAAATTACGAATAAATTATCGCCTAAAATTTTGGTTGTAGCGCCTCATAAACGTTTGTCGTGGCAGTATCATTTTAGGCGGGCTGAAATCTGGAAAGTGATTGCAGGCACAACCGTGGGCGTAAAAATAAGTAATAATGACGAACAGTCTGATGATGTAATATCCTTAGAATCAGGCAGTTTTATTCAAATGGACAAAGGTGAACGCCACCGTTTAATTGGTTTAGATGGCTGGGGCGTTGTCGCAGAAATCTGGCAACATACCGACCCCGAAAATCCTTCGGATGAAGAAGATATTGTGAGATTACAGGATGATTTTGGACGGTAAAAAATTGGCAGGCTGATGACGCATCTGCGTGCCAATTTTAATGTTGTAGCAAACTATCCAAAGCTTGGTGATATTCTTGAAAATCTCCAAGATTTTTATGTCTTCCGTCTGGAATCGTAGTCAGGATTTCAGACGGTTTTTTGTTTAGTAATGCAGCTAATTTCAGACTTGAATTATACGGTACAACCGCATCTTTTGTGCCATGGAAAAAGTGTATTCGACAATGTACTTGTTGAATACAAAGGTCAGTACGAAATTGATATTTCAGCATTGAGTTGTAAAGAATTAAGGGAAAATAGCTATTTACCACATCCGCAAGGTTGAAATAAGGCGTTTCTAATAACAACATTTTGGGTCTATTTTCAGAGGCCAAACGAGTAGCAATTCCAGTTCCCAAGGACCTTCCGTATAAAATAATTTGATTCTCTGGAAAGTGTTTTTTTGCCCAATCATACACGTAATTCGCATCGGTATGTAAGGCTTTTTCCGATAATTCACCCGTTGATTTTCCGAATTGTCGGTAGTCAACCATCAGAATATCATAATCATTTTTCGTAAAATCCAAAGCGTGTTTCCCCCATCTTCTGAGGTCGTCGGCATTGCCGTGAAAATAGATAATCAATCCTTTTCTGCTCGCAGAATCCGTTTTGAAATACAAAGCATTAATCTTAACATTCACTTCGGGGTCAAACCAAATTTCCTCAAAATCTTCCTCGAAATGATAGGAATAATCCATCGGCAATTTTGTATTTCTAAAAAGGAGTTTTTCTTGAAATAGAATGGCTATTGCAACGAGTAAAACATAAATGAACACGACGTATATCAACACTTTGCGGAAGGTTTTCATGATTACAAAGATAAAAATTATGTGCAAACATACAAGGTTGAAATATTCAAGCAAAAATTTTATTTAAGCATCAACCGTTCAAATATCTATACGACCATTCATAAATTTTTAAAACGTCATCTTTGAATAATGCAAATTAAATTTTATGATTATTCTCATAAAAAATAATATTATTGCTTTTAAAGTGCCTTTTTTTAGCTATTACTAAGATTACTGATAACTATCGAAATATTAAATTTCCATAAATAGTACTAAAAACTTTGAACCTTTTAAAAGTTTCCATAGTTTTGTACTCAGAAACTCTAAAAGTTTTATTAGTTTATGATAACACTAATTCGACTTAATCCTAACCAAATGATATTTTAAAAATTTGAAATGGAAATCAAAGAAAGAATCATCGCAAAAGCACGTGAACAGTTTTTTCGCTATGGCGTAAAATCCGTAACGATGGATGACATTGCGAGCGAATTGGGCATCTCGAAAAAGACGATTTACCAACATTTTGAGGATAAAGATGCCATTGTTCATCAGTTGATGATGGGGGAAATGTTACAGGATAAATGTGAATGGGACGACTTGGGTAAAATTTCTAAGAATGTGATCGAAAAGATGGTTAAATCAATGGAACTCATTAAAAAGGCTTTCGCTGAGATTAATCCTTGTACATTTTTTGACATTAAAAAATACCATCCAAAAACATGGGAACTTTTTCAATCTCACAAGCAAAACTTCATTATGGAGTCGATTAAACAAGAGCTTTTGGAAGGAATTGAACAAGGCTATTACAGATCTGATATAAAAATAGAGATTCTGACAATCATGCGGATGGAACAAGTTGAAACGGGCTTCGACCCTCATCTATTTCCACCCAATAAATTTTCATTAATTGATGTGGAATTGACAATGCTCGACCATTTTATCCGAGGAATACTAACGCCAAAAGGTCTGGAAGTCTATCAAGAATATATGCAGGCAGAAACTGGTAAAAAATTATGACCCTCGATCTTGATGTTGAAACGAACTTAATTACTTACTAAACTTATTTGTTGAATCAAAAAAAAAGAATTACAAAAACGAACAAATGTATGAAAACAAAAGTACTAAGTAAATGGCTGTTAATGAGTCTGTTACTTGCCTCAAATCTCTCTTTCTCTCAGCAAAATTTCTCACTTCGAGAGGCGGTTGATTATGCCGTAAAAAATCACATCAATATTAAAAACGCTCAACTTGATATTTTAAATGCCGAGGCAAGAGTCAACGAAATCAAGGGCATCGGTTTGCCACAAGTGAATGGTAATTTCGGTTACACCAATAATTTCATCATCCAAAAAGTATTTATTCCTGCTAAAACCTTCGACCCAACTGCGGCAGAAGGTGCTGTAATTGCGGCTGAATTTGGCGTTAGAAATAGTGGCCAAGCGGGAATAAATTTGAGTCAGATTTTATTTGATGGCTCTTATTTATTGGGTTTGAAAGCTGCGGATGTTTATAAAGAATTGTCGAAAAAAGCACTCATCCAAACTAAGCAACAATCAGCCGAAAACGTAACGAAAGCCTATTATTCGATTTTGGTAAACGACGAACGTTTGAAATTATTGAATCTTAATATTGGCCGTTTGGATTCACTTTTGCGTGATACCAGAGCATTGAACAGCCAAGGCTTTGTGGAAAAAATTGACGTGCAACGCCTTGAAGTTCAACGCAATAACTTAAAAATTGAAACTCAAAATGTGGAACGTTTACAGGAATTGAGTTTTTATCTGTTAAAATTCCAAATGGGCAAAAAAGTATCCGACGTAGTGGTTTTGACGGATAAATTAGCGGATATAAACGTCAATGAATTATTACCTGAAAATGAAACGGATTTAAAATATACAAATCGTATTGAATATTCTATTTTACAAACTCAAGATCGATTGGCGGAACTGGATTTGAAAAATCAGAAAGTTGCCAAACTGCCAAGAGTTTCGTTAAATGGCAATTATAACTATTCGGCAGGTCGTCCACTGTTTTTTGATTTAATTACAAAACCATGGTTCAATGCAGCTTCACTTGGTCTATCCATTCAAGTACCCATTTTTGATGGTTTTCAACGCAAGAACAAAGTTCTCCAATCGCAGAATAACTTGCAGAAAGTAAAAAACAGTTTTGAATTATTAGAAAATTCGATTGATTTGCAAGTAAAACAAGGACAAATTACCTTAAAGAATGCTCATGAAACGTTGCAAGAACAAAAGGCAAATATGGAATTAGCCCAAGAGATTGTGAGAGTTTCCAAAATAAAATATAAGCAAGGTGTAGGCTCAAATTTAGAAGTTGTGAATGCTGAAATCTCTTACAAAGAAGCACAAACCAATTATTTTACTACTTTTTATAATGCTTTAGTTGCCAAAGTTGATTTGGATAAGGCGTTGGGGAAATTGTACGTAGAGTAATATAAAGTAAGGGAAGTCGCCCTTTTGAAGGACGATTTCCATATCCAACGAAATCCAAAAATCCAAAAAATATTTTAATAAATTCAGATGAAAACAAATACATACATATTTTTAGCCTCAATTATTCTTTTATCAGCTTGCAGTAAGCCCGACAAAAAGACAGAATTAGCCGATTTGAAATCTCAACAAAAAGAGATTGAAACTAAAATAAAAACCCTTGAAAAAGAATTGGGTGGTGGTAAAAAGGTAGAGGCAACGCCTATCAACGTAACGGTAAGTGCGGTTGAACCACAGAATTTCAAGCATTTTGTCGAAGCACAAGGAATCGTTACTTCCAAAAATATCGTGATGGTTACCCCGCAAATGGGTGGCGCAATTACGGGTTTATTCTTGGTAGATGGTCAGGCGGTGAAAAAAGGACAATTGGTTGCTACGATTGATAATTCAGTGATGAAAGAATCATTGATTGAAATCAGAACACAATTGGATTTAGCCAGCACACTTTTCAACAAGCAAAAAAACCTTTGGGATCAACAAATTGGTACGGAGGTTCAGTATTTGCAAGCAAAAGCTAACAAGGAATCTTTGGAAAAACGCATTGCAACGATGGAAACGCAATTGGGTATGAGCAAAGTGTACGCTCCAATTTCGGGTACGGTTGAAAAAGTAATTCAGAAAGCAGGCGAAATGGGAATGCCAGGCTCGCCAATGGCTCAAATTGTGAACGTTGGTGACTTGAAAGTTACCGCCAAAATTGGCGATACTTACGTGGGTTCTGTGAAAAAGGGAGATGCCATAACGGTGAAATTTCCAGATATTAATAAAGAATTTACGACCAGAATTAGTTTGGTAAATGGCTTGATTGACCCAGCATCAAGAACTTTTGGTATTGAGGCAAATATCCCAAATTTGGGAGGTACTTTGAAACCAAATCAAGTAGCCATTATTAACATCAATGATTTATCAAAAGGAAACTCATTGGTTGTTAGTCAGAATGTTGTACAAAAAACCGAAAGTGGCGACCTTGTTTATGTAGCCGTTACGGAAAATGGAAAGAAAGTTGCGAAAGCAAAAAAGGTAAAAACCGGCATTTCGTATAATGGAAACGTAGAAATCTTAGAAGGATTGACAACTGGCGAAATGGTGATTACACAAGGCTATCAGGATTTAGTTGACGGAACGTTGATAAATTATTAACATTCCGATGTTTGATGTTCGTTTTTCGATGTTTGTTTTTAGGATAAAAATCTCAAAATAAATATCGAATAACGAAAATCGAAAATCGAATAACAAATATCGAAAACATGAAAGACAATAACCTCGACAATAACGAAGCACTGACCAACGAAAAGCATGGTTCGGGTGCCATTTACAACATGATTGGCTGGTTGGCGGCGAATCAAAAAACGGTGTATTTGTTTACCGCCGTCCTCACGATTGTGGGTATTGTGATTTACAATATTTTGCCTCGTGAGCAATTTCCTGACATCAAAGTTCCGCAGATTTATGTGCAGACAATTTATGCAGGAACAACGCCAACGGATATTGAAAATACCATCACGAAACCCATCGAAAAGCAGATAAAAACGATTTCGGGGGTGAAGCGGGTAAAGTCAAACTCACTGCAAGATTTTTCTATTATTTTGGTAGAATTCAATCCTGATGTGAAAGTTGAAGATGCCCTCCGCAAGGTGAAAGACAAGGTGGACATTGTGCAATTACCGAAAGACTTAACGAAAAAACCAGTGGTTCAAGACGTTAATTTCTCGGAATTTCCGATTATGAACATCAATTTAGCGGGTAATTTTCCTTTGGCAAAATTGAAAGACTTTGCCGAAGATTTGCAAGATGATATTGAAGGATTACCACAAATTACTCGTGTGGATATCGTGGGGGCATTAACCCGTGAGATTCAAATTAATCTTGACCTTTATAAAGCACAATCGGCTGGACTTTCTTTTTATGATATTCAAACGGCAATTCAAGGAGAAAACGTCAATATTTCAGGCGGTGAATTGAACGTTGATGGGGTCAGAAGAACGCTTCGAGTGAAAGGTGAATTCAAGTCAATGGCTCAAATTGAGGACATTCGTTTACGTTCATCAACGGGTGCGATGGTACGTTTAGGCGATGTGGCCGAGGTGATTGACAGCAGTGAAGAACAACAAGATTTTGCTCGTTTGGATAACAAAAAAGTGGTTACGCTGAACGTTATCAAAAGGGGTGGGTCAAACTTAATTGAGGCTTCTGAGAAAATTGAAGCAATCATTGAAAAAGCTAAAGAAACTCGTTTACCCGCAGGTTTAGACATAAAAATTACGGCGGATTCATCCGAAAGAACTAAAGGAAATATTGAAGATTTGGTAAATACCGTAATCTTAGGATTTATTTTCGTGGTATTGGTTTTGATGTTTTTTATGGGTGTGCAGGATGCGATTTTCGTGGGACTTTCCGTGCCATTATCGGCTCTGTTGGCATTTATTCCGTTGTATTTCTTAGGGTTTACGTTGAATACTATCGTACTTTTCGCCTTCCTTTTGGGACTCGGAATTGTGGTGGATGATGCCATTGTGGTAATCGAAAACTCGCACCGTATTTTCAATAAATACCGTCATATTTCAATTGTTGAAGCGGTGAAATTAGCGGCATCTGAGGTTTTTATTCCTGTTTTATCGGGAACAACTACGACCATTATGCCCTTCGTTCCGCTGCTATTTTGGCCTGGTATCGTGGGTGAATTCATGAAGTTTTTACCCATTACGTTGATTTGTACGTTGGTTGCTTCTTTGATTGTGGCGTATGTGATGAATCCAGTTTTTGCTATGACTTTTATGAAACGTCACGACGAACACGGAACCGTTGATACGAGCGTTGCTTCTTTGAAAAAGCCCATGATTATCTTAGGAATCTGTGCTTTATTGGGCTATTTTGTGAATGTAGGGTTAGGTAATTTCTTCTTCTTAATTGCCATTTTATACGCTTTCAATCACTTTATTCTTACGCCAAAAATCATCATCCCGTTCCAAGAAAAGAGTTTGCCAGCTTTCAAAAATAATTACCAAAAATTAATTTCTTGGCTGATTACGGGCTATCGTCCTGTTTGGGCGGTGATTTCGATGTTTGTTCTGTTTTTCATAACGATTTTCCTCCTGGGGATTGTGAAACCAAAAGTAATTTTCTTCCCAAGTGGTGAGCCAGATTATGTGTATATCTACAATAATTTACCCATCGGAACGGATGCAAAAATTACGGATTCAGTAACAAAGGTGATTGAAAAGAAGGTTTTTGAAATTATCAAAAGTGAAAAAGCTGAAGGTGCCATCAATTCTGTCATTTCAAACGTAGGTAAAAATGCAGGCGACCCTTTTAACCCTGACAGAGCGCCAACGCCACAAAAATCGAAAATTACGGTTGCTTTTGTGAATGGATTTGACCGTGGAGAAATTTCTTCGGAAAAAATGTTAGGGATTTTTAGAAAAGAAATCAAAGCTATGCCAATTCCAGGCGCTGAAATTTCCGTAGATAGAGAAAATAATGGACCTCCAACGGGCGCTCCAATTGCCATCGAAATTGCAGGCGATGATTTCCAAGTTTTGACAAGATTAGAGAAGCAAATGAGAGCGGCTATTGATAAATCGGGGATAAAAGGAATCGAAAAATTGAAGTCCGATTTGATTACGAATAAACCCGAAATCATCATTGATGTGGACAAAGCCAAAGCTCAACGTGAAGGAATATCATCCGCACAAATAGCCATGGAAGTCCGTACAGCCCTTTTTGGCTCTGAAATTGCTAAATTCCGTGACGATAAAGACGAATATCCAATTCAGTTAAGAATTAAAGCCGAAGACCGCAATCAGATTGAAAAATTGTTGGCCATGAAGATTGTCTATCGTGATATGGTAATGGGTGGAATGTTACGTGAAGTTCCGTTAAATTCAATTGCGAGTATTTCATATTCAACCTCTTTCAGTCAGATTAACCGTAAAAACCAAGAGCGTGTTGTTACGTTGAGTTCAAACGTTTCACAGGGTTATACTGCCAACGAAATCGTACCACAAATTCAGGCCTTGGTGGATGAAATCAATGTTCCGAGTGGTTACGTTATCCGTATGGGAGGGGAGCAAGAAGACCAAAAAGAAACGGGAACATTCTTGGTAGGGGCATTATTGGCAGCTATCGTTTTGATTTTCATGGTTTTAGCAACGCAATTTAACTCAATCTCAAAACCGCTTATCATCTTTGTAACTATTTTACTATCGTTCATTGGCGTATTATTAGGTTTTATGGCATTCGGACAAAGTTTCTCCGTAATTATGTCGGGCGTTGGAATTATTGCTTTGGCGGGTATTGTGGTAAAAAATGGTATTCTTCTCATAGAATTTACGGACGAATTAATGGGACGTGGTTATCCACTCAAAAAAGCTATTATCGAAGCAGGAAGTACTCGTTTAACACCCGTAATTTTGACCGCAGCCGCCGCAGTTTTAGGACTTGTTCCCCTGGGAATTGGTTTGAGTATTGACTTTGTAAGTTTGTTCACGGAATTAAATCCACACATTCATACAGGTTCAGACAGTGCGGCATTCTGGAATATTTTGGCTTGGACAATCATTTACGGTTTGACATTCTCAACCATTCTTACCCTCGTAATCGTACCGTGTATGTATTACATCAACGAGAGAATTCGGGATAAATGGTTCAGAAAAAACAAAGCCGTAGTCGTTCAGGAATTAGCAGAAGTAGAAGATTAACATCAAAAATATTTAGTGGTTAGGTGATACTGAAACGTCCAGAGCAATGCTTTGGACGTTTTTTTTGTTTCGAAAATATGC
>NZ_CBABQS010000045.1:0-38809 GCF_964672035.1 Arcicella sp. | reverse complement strand
AAGATGTATTCTTTGAGTCAAATCAAGAAAAATGAACGCTGGCTTGACAATGGTTTTATTGATGCTGAAACATTCTTTGCTCCCTTGATTATCAAGATCAACTCCAAAATATGAAATTGAAGGGGACACCCAATTTACGTTTTGAGCACGGCAAAAGATACCCTATTAACTAATCAAGACCAAGAAGTTTTCCAACCTAAAAAATTAAATGTGGGAGATAGTGCTTGTTTTTTTATACCTGATGGTCAATTAGGTAGCCAAGTTAAAACTCATTTCGTCCTCTGGCATGAAAGAGCTTTCAAAGACCCAGTTTGTCTTTTGACTAATCAAGAAATAGGGCAAATGGCAATTGGTTATTACAGAAAAATATTCAAAATAGAGACACTTTTCAAAGACTTTAAAAGTAAAGGTTTTAATCTTCAAAAGTCTAAAATGACTGAGCCTAAAAGATAGAACCGACTTATTATTGTTTGTACCTTAGCATACTTATGGTTAATCGGGATGGGCGTTGCCATTTATACTAAAAAATCATGGATAAAAAGAGTTTACAAAGTTCAAAAAGATACGCTAAACCTTTTTACGCATGGGAAAAGACTTTATAAATATCTGATGAAAAATAACTTAGCAATGCCCGATGTGTTTAAAGTATTCATACTTATAAAAGTGTCGGTCTAAAAGAAATTTAATATCATAATTTATCACACCCAAATCTTAAATTAACTTGCTGATAATTAATCACTTAAACTTATATTAGTCTCAAACAAGGCTCACGAGATTCTGTTAAAATTGAATCCCTTCAAAAAGGGTAGCGAATATTGCACTCTAAGACGCTTGATATTAATGTAAATAATACGATTTGAAAATTTTAATAATTAGTTACTTCCGATAAGTGAATCTTATCTTTTCGTTTATTATTAGTTATCTACAACATAAGTATATAAATTCCAATTATGAAAAGGTCAATCTGTAATTACGGAAATTATCTTATTCTTCTAAACCTTTAAGTTAAAAATCTAAATAGCTCACTAATTAGCGCTACCTTCAGTAAACAATTTGTGCTAAAAATGAAAACTCCATCCACAAAGCCTATTAAAAAGGTAATTTCTCAAAAAAAAATGCCTACTCGACAGAATACTGTTAAGCAAGAAACTACGGACGACCAACTTAGTAAAATATCTACATCTGAAGTAATTAATCCTTTTACGGTGGTTGCGATCGGTGCATCCGCAGGCGGACTTGAAGCCATCACTCAACTGCTACAAAATCTTTCTCCCACTACGGGCATGGCGTTTATTTATGTGCAACACCTCAGCCCTGATCACAAAAGCATGCTTACGCCAATTTTATCCAAAGTAACTGCCATGAAAGTGCAGGATATTGATGAAATGGAAAAAATACAACCCAATAATTTCTATATTATTCCTTCTGATAAAGAAATTGAAGTGATTGATGGACACATAAAATTATTGCCCCGCCTAAAAAATAGAACAACTAATCTTTCTATTGATGTGTTGTTTTCATCCTTAGCCGAAACCCATAAGGAAAATGTAATCGGGATTGTGCTTTCGGGTAGTGCAACTGATGGTACGAGGGGTTTAAGAGAAGTTAAATTGGCGGGTGGACTCACTTTTGCGCAAGATGATTCTGCCAAATTTAAAAGTATGCCACACTCGGCGATTAATGAAGGAGTAGTAGATTTTGTGCTGTCACCCGAAGGAATTGCAAACGAATTAAACTGGATGAGTCAACATCCTTTAATTAGGAGAATTGCGGTAAAATCAACGCCGGAGGATGCCATTGAAAACAACAATCCCGACTTAATTACTATTTTGCAATTGTTGCATAAGCGTAAAAACGTTGATTTTAGTCATTACAAAATGAATACCATCAAACGGCGAATGTTGAGAAGAATGATAATTCTTAAACTAAAAATAATTGACCAGTACGCTAAACTAATTGTACAAAACAACGATGAATTAGATATTCTTTATCAAGATTTACTGATAAATGTAACCGAATTTTTTAGAGATACTGAGGCATTTTTATTGTTAAAAAAGACTATTTTACCGCAATTGCTCAAAAGTAAAATGCAAGGTGATACCTTACGGATTTGGGTAGCTGCCTGTGCAACGGGCGAGGAAGTATATTCAATTGCAATGACTTTGCTTGAAATTCAACAAAATAAAGCAAACAATATTCCTTTTCAAATATTTGCATCCGACCTGAGCATTGAGGCAATTGGTATTGCTCGAACTGGTGAATATTCGATCAATCAGCTTAAAAACGTATCGCCCAAACGCCTTCAACATTTTTTTACCAAATCAAAAGATAAATATCGAATTGCGAAGTCGTTGCGTGATGTATGCGTTTTTGCCCAACATAATGTGCTGAATGACCCACCTTTTTCTCGCATGGATTTTATCAGTTGCCGCAATTTTTTAATTTACCTTGATAATTTTGCCCAGAAAAAAGTAATCAATACGCTTCATTACGCCTTGAATGATGGTGGTTATTTAATGCTGGGCAAATCAGAAACCATTGGTACTTCTACGCAACTTTTCACGGATTTGAATAAAAAGTTTAAATTTTATACCCGTAAAAAGAACTCAGGTTCGCTTCGGAATCCCGATATTACCACTCGTATTTCGCAAGTTGGACTATCGCAAACCTATACGCCTGCCATCACGATAACCAAAAAAATGCCCGTGTCCGCCAGTAATAATCTTGGTAATGCTTTTGATACATTATTGCTCGCTCAATATGTGCCAGCCAGTGTGATTATCAATTATGACTTGGAAATTCTCCAGTTTAAAGGAATCACTTCACCGTATCTACAAAATTCATCGGGTAAAGCCAGTTTTAATATCTTAAAAATGGCGCATCCTGAAATTACTTTTGAACTGCGTAATGCCATTCATCATGCCATAAAAACCAACCAAATTGTTCGAAAAACAGGCATAGAAATAAATCGAGATGCTGTTAATAATGTAGTGCAAATTGTTATTATTGAAGTTGCTCCGTTTATCGTTGAAGGAGAAGAACCTTTGATGATAGTGGTGTTTACGGGGCAAATCTTAGAATTGCCAGCATTCCCATCGTCGGGAGTAAGAAATAATTCGATTGCTAAAGACCGAAGAATTAAAAAACTGGAAGAAGAATTGGCCGTTGCCCGTGCGGATGTGGGTTCAATCATGCACGACCAAGAAGCCGCCAATGAGGAGCTGCAAAGTGCCAATGAAGAAATTATTTCGAGTAACGAAGAGCTACAAAGCCTAAATGAAGAATTAGAAACTTCTAAAGAAGAGATTGAATCAACCAATGAAGAATTAACGACCAGTAACCAAGAACTTCACGCCCGAATACAACAAATAGAAGAACTTTATACGTACTATGAAGGCATCATCGCTACCGTACACGAGCCTATGTTGATATTGGATAAAAATATCAGGATTAAATCTGCCAATAAGTCATTCTGCAAAATGTTTCACGTTATTGAAGATGATATTATGGGCGTGTCACTTTTCAAATTGGGTAATAATCAATGGAGTATTCCTCGTTTGCGTGAATTATTGGAAGATATCGTGCCTAAAAATATTCGTTTTCACGATTTTGAAGTTGAACATAATTTTCCCATAATTGGCGGAAAAACCATGTTGCTCAATGCTCACCGCATAATTCAACAAAGCCAGAATGAAGAGTTAATTGTACTCACCATTGCTGATATTACCGATGTGAAAAGGTTGGCAATTCAACTTGAAGTAAACCAAAAGAAAGATTTAGAAGTACAATTGGAGGTTGAGAAAAAAAACATTGATATCTTAAAAAAATCTAACCAACACTTTCAGCAATTGGTGAAAAATTTGCCTGCTGCTGTTTATTCTTGCAATACCAACGGGCTTCTAAATTTTTACAATGATGCTGCCGCAAAACTATGGGGTCGAGAGCCAGTTATCGGGATAGAATATTGGTGCGGTTCGCATAAACTTTTTTGCATGGATGGTTCAGAAATGCCCTTGGATAAAAGCCCAGTGGCAATATCATTGAAAGAAGGTCGGGCTATCGAGGGCGTTGAATTAGTTATTGAACGTGCAGATGGCACACAATCAATAGCCATGGTATACCCACAACCTGAATACAATTTATTGGGTGAAATTACCGGGGTAATAAACGTAATTTTTGATATTACGGAACAAGTAAAAACTAAAAATGGACTAATTGAAGCAAAAAACAATGCCGAACTAAAAACCCAAGTTGCCGAGGATGCTGTAAGAGCCAAACAGCAGTTTTTGTCGAATATGAGTCATGAAATCCGAACACCAATGAATGCTATTATCGGATTTACCAATGTAGTATTAAAAACACCTTTAGACGAAACCCAAAAACAATATATCAACGCCATTAAAATATCGGGAGCTGCTTTGATTGTGTTAATCAACGATATACTTGACTTAGCAAAAGTAGATTCAGGCAAAATGGCTTTTGAACAAAATTCCTTCGATTTATACGATTCTGTTGCTACGATGTTGGAATTATTTGAAATAAAAATCAAAGAAAAGAATTTAGTATTGATAACGGAATATGATGAGACTGTTCCACAAATACTCGTTGGTGATTTCGTGCGGTTGCGACAAATAATTTTGAATTTGTTGAGCAATGCCGTAAAGTTTACCGACGCAGGAAAAATATTGTTAAGAATTTCGTTAGTGGAAGAAGATGAAACTCATATCATCCTTGAATTTGCACTTTCCGATACGGGTATCGGCATTGAGGAAGGCAAACTGGAAGATATTTTTAATATTTTTGAACAAGCAAACCAAAACACTGCCAATTTCTATGGGGGTACGGGATTGGGGCTTGCCATTGTTAAACAATTAGTTGAAGCGCAAGGAGGCACAATTCACGTAAAAAGTGAACTCAACAAAGGGACAAAATTTAGTTTCACCTTACCTTTTAAAAAAATCGGAATAATAAACGAGAATATTCCAGAGGTTGTAGATGAAATAAAATTACGAAATGTAAAAGTATTAGTTGCGGAAGATGTGGCACTCAATCAACTTTTAATCAAAATTATATTAATGGATTTTGGATTTGAATTGGAAATTGCTGAAAATGGTAAAATGGCCATTGAAAAATTGAAAGAGAACCAATATGATATTATTTTAATGGACTTGCAAATGCCCGAAATGAATGGTTTTGACGCTACGGTATATATTCGTGAAGAAATGAATTTACAAATTCCCATTATTGCGCTTACGGCGGATGTTACTACCGTTGATTTTGAAAAATGTTTAGCCGTTGGCATGAATGACTATATTTCTAAACCAATTGACGAAAAATTGCTTTATTCCAAAATTATAAATGCGTTAAAGAAATCTTGACAAGGTTCAGTTTACATATTCAGGATTTACAAATGCGGCAGGCAATGGAATTGATTTTTTTTCATTCCAGATTTTTGCATAAACTCCTTCAGTATTATTTCATTTTAATCTTTTTATAACTGTGGGGTTTATCGAGAGGCCGTTTCAACGTTCCATCCAAAATAAAACGTTTAATCAGATTCTTCATGAATTTGGCTTAACCCGAAAATTATGTAAAACAAATGATTCAAAATATAACCGCTTAAATATAAAGTTATTAGTATTTTTGCGTTTAAATAGTAATAATGAAAATACGTTTGGCTCGCATATTTTGTTTGCTCATGGCAATGCAGGTACTTTTTATGAGTACAGGCTTCTCCATGATTGAACAATATTGCAGGGTAAAAGGTAAACAAACATTCATTTTTACTAAGCCTTCCAAATGTTGTGCAAACAAAATTAAGCTCACAACTCAATCAAATACGCCCGCAATTAAGAAAAAAAAGTGTTGCGAAGAACGTACTACTTTTCTGAAAATTACGCCTAATGCTTCTCTTAGTCATGATGTGGCACCAGGGTTTGTGCATCACGATTGGATTGATATTACCCCAAATATATCTTTTCACTCAACGTGGGCATCAGCAGTCGCATCGTTTCACCTTCCCCATTTCTACAGTCCAGCTCCGCCACTTTCAGGACGAAATCTTCTCGTTTTTATACAATCGTTTCTTGTTTGATACAGTCGGGTAGAATTGCTTAATATGCTCGAATATTTAGGGTTTAATTGGAAAATTACTGCCCTGTATTTTCCAATATTTAGATATTCTTGAAATAGAAAACAGTTAATTAATTGATGATGTGGCCGCTTACGTTACCAATCAAGAAGCTGCCTGTGTTTCATTAATTGAAGTGATACAACATACGGTTACCAAGATGATTCCTTTTGGTAAGGAAACAAATAGAACTGTCATCATATAAAAGTCAAATAGTTATAAATCAATCAATTAAACATAAAATTTCCATCCAATGAAAAATGCAATTTTAACGTTCATGCTCGTAATATCATCAATTATTAGCTACGGTTCAGATCCAAAATTAGACCCCGAAGTACAGGCAAGTATCACCAAAAGTTTAAGCAATTATTATGCGTTGAAAAATGCTTTGATTGCCGATGACGGAAATACTGCCAACTTGCAAGCGGGTGAATTATTAAAGTCAATTTCAGCATTGCCGATGGCAAAATTAAGCCCGCAAGAACATACCCTTTTCATGGGGTTATCTGAAAAAATCAAATTTGATGCCCAACATATCAACGAGACGAAGGATATAAAGCACCAAAGAGACCACTTTAACGATTTATCGAATAATATTTTTGCTTTGGTAAAGGGCTTAAAAGCAAATGCAAGTCCAGTTTATCAACAATACTGCCCAATGAAAAAGGCGTTTTGGTTGAGTGATAACGCTACGGTGAAAAATCCATATTACGGAAAAGCAATGCTTACTTGTGGGAAGGTTACGGAGACGTTGAAGTAAATGTATAAACCAATAATTTTATAAGATTTACTCAAAATTATGTAATACTTTAGAGGTTTAATAATTAGAACTTTGCGTCATAAAAACTAAGCTATAAATTCTAAACAATATGAAAACGACATAATTTTTGGTACGCAAACCAAGTGATTATGTCGTTTTTTGTAAAATAGTAAAGCCATGACACACTCGTATAATGTAAAGGGAATGACCTGCGATGGATGCCGAGCAACGGTAGAAAAAACACTCAATCAAATGGAAGGATTATCCGTCGTAGTAACGCTGAATCCACCAATCGCAACCATTAGGATGCAACAACATATTACTACCGATAAGTTGCAAATGGCACTTTCTAAGGCAGGAAACTATATTATTGAAGATGCTCTCGGCTCAAAAATGAATGCTCACCATGGGATGAAATCAGGCGAGGTAGTAACATCAACGGCAAATGGTACGGGGAAATACTATTGTCCGATGCACTGTGAAGGAGAAAAAATGTATGATAAAGCGGGCGATTGTCCTGTTTGTGGAATGCACTTAGTTCAAGAACAAGTTATCGCACAAAAAGCTCAATATACGTGCCCAATGCACCCCGAAATCATAAGAGATACCCCTGGGACTTGTCCGATTTGTGGGATGAATTTAGTTCCGATGATGCCGACCGTTAGCGAAGAAAGCAAAGTGTATGACGATTTGTGGAAGAAAATGAAAGTTGCTATTCTATTCACGGTTCCCGTTTTTTTGATTGCAATGATTTCCATGATTCCCAATAATCCATTGATAAAAATGATGGATATGCAAAAATGGAATTATGTTCAGTTTATTTTGACCTTGCCCGTAGTTTTTTATGCTTGTTGGATGTTTTTTGTGAGCGCTTGGAAATCAATTATCACTTGGAACCTCAATATGTTTACGCTCGTAGGCATTGGTACGGGCGTAGCATTTTTGTTCAGCATTGTGGGAATGCTGTTCCCAAATCTATTCCCCAATGAGTTTAAAAGCATGGATGGCTCGGTTTCACTGTATTTTGAAGCGACTGCCGTTATATTGACTTTGGTTTTATTAGGTCAATTATTAGAAGCAAAAGCCCATAGCCAAACCAGCGGAGCCATCAGAGAATTACTAAAATTAGCTCCCACCGAAGCCACATTAGTTAAGGACGGAAACGATAGTGTTATTTCCATTCACGACATTAAAAAAGGCGATTTGCTACGGGTAAAACCAGGCGATAAAATTCCCGTGGATGGTAAAATTTCTGAGGGTGAAGGCACAATTGACGAATCCATGATTACGGGTGAGCCAATTCCAGTGGATAAAATAATAGGCGATGACGTAAGTTCAGGAACGATAAGTGGCAATAAATCTTTTGTAATGATCGCTGAGAAAGTAGGGGCAGAAACCTTACTTTCTCAAATTGTTCAAATGGTTAATAATGCCAGTCGTTCAAAAGCACCCATCCAGAAATTAGCCGATAATATCGCTAAATATTTTGTGCCAATTGTGGTTATTATTTCAGTAATTATCTTTTTGGCTTGGGCAAAATTTGGACCAGAACCCGCCTTAGTATATGGTTTTATCAATGCCATTGCGGTCTTGATAATTGCTTGTCCATGTGCTTTGGGATTGGCAACGCCCATGTCCATCATGGTGGGTGTTGGCAAGGGAGCAACGTCGGGCGTGTTGATAAAAAATGCCGAAGCCTTAGAAAATTTGAACAAAATAAATGTCTTAATTACGGATAAAACCGGCACCATTACCGAAGGAAAACCCACCGTTGAAAAAGTATATTCAAGTGAAAATGATGAGGTGAAAATCTTACAAAATATTGCCTCGCTGAATCAATACAGTGAACATCCATTAGCAGAAGCGGTTGTAAAATATGCTAAAACCAAAAATGTTTCACTCGTAGAAGTTAGAGATTTTGAGGCTGTTTCAGGCAAAGGAGTTATCGGAACGGTGGCTAATGATAAAGTAGCTTTGGGAAATAAAAAGCTCATGGAGCAAGTAGGGGCAATAATCAGAGCAGATATTGAACAAAAAATAATTGACGAACAGAAATTAGGCAAAACGGTTTCTTACATTTCTGTCAGTGGAACGGTCACGGGTTTTGTCTCAATTACGGATGCCATCAAAGCAACCAGTAAAGATGCGATTCAAGAATTGATGCAACAAGGTATTGAAGTAATCATGCTGACGGGCGATAACGAAAATACGGCAAAAGCGGTGGCAAATGAATTACATTTAAGTTCGTACAAAGCGGGGTGTTTACCGGAAGATAAATTGAAAGAAATTAAACGATTGCAAGCCGAAGGGAAAATAGTGGCCATGGCAGGTGATGGCATAAATGATGCTCCTGCTTTGGCACAAGCCGACATTGGAATTGCGATGGGAACGGGTACGGATGTGGCGATCGAAAGCGCAAAAATCACCTTGGTAAAAGGAGATTTGCAAGGCATCGTAAAAGCCAAAAATTTGAGCCATGCAGTAATGAGAAATATTAAACAAAATCTATTCTTTGCCTTTGTGTATAACGCATTGGGCGTTCCAATTGCCGCAGGAGTTTTATATCCATTCTTTGGCATTTTACTTTCTCCAATGATCGCCGCCTTAGCCATGAGTTTTAGTTCAGTATCGGTAATTGTAAATGCTTTGAGATTGAAAAGTTTAAAAATTTAGGAATATACTTTAACCAAACGTAGCGACGTATCGCAAAAATTGTGAAAAATATAACCACATTATCCATCATCGTCGCATTTACTTTTACCGCTTATAATTCACCAAAAACTAAAGAAATACAAGTCGTAAAAAAAGCGATAACATTATGAAAAACACCATCCTTTTAGGTTTACACCTCTTATTATTAAGTAGTGAAACTTTTGCCCAACACGAGCATCCTCAGATGTCTATGCCAGAGGTAAAAGAAGTTCCAAAAAAGAAAAAAATCCCTGATAATCAAATAGTTGAATACACGCCCAAAATTGTGCGATACGATTTATACGTAAGAGACACGACCGTAATTTTAGGCAAAAAAGCAAAGCGAGCCATTGCCGTAAACGGACAAATTCCAATGCCAACGCTCACTTTTACGGAAGGTGATACGGCTGAGATTTACGTGCATAATGAGCTGAATGAAGAAACGTCTTTGCACTGGCATGGACTGATGTTACCCAATCAATACGATGGAGTTCCTAATCTTACACAAATGCCCATTAAACCGCATACCACCCATTTGTACCGCTTCAAAATTATTCAACACGGAACACATTGGTATCATAGTCATACAGGTTTACAGGAGCAAATTGGAATGTATGGCTCAATGATTTTAAATAAACAAGACGAGCCAAAAATTCCAACCATTCCTATAATTTTGAGTGAATGGACTGACTTAAACCCCAAGAATGTCCACCGAATGTTACACAATGCTACCGATTGGTTTGCCATTCAGAAAGGGACAACCCAAAGTTATTTGGAAGCCATTAAACAGGGTTATTTTAAGACCAAAGTCAAAAATGAATGGAAACGGATGAATGCCATGGATGTGAGTGATGTTTACTACGAAAAATTTCTGATTAATGGAAAGAATGAAAGCCAATTTTCGCAATTTAAGGCAGGGGATAAAGTTCGGTTAAGAATTTCAAATGGAGGTGCATCAACCTATTTTTGGTTAAATTATGCAGGGGGTAAAATTACCGTTGTGGCAAGTGATGGAAACGATGTTGAACCCGTTGAAGTGGATAGATTAATTGTGGCAGTATCCGAAACGTATGATGTAATTGTTACGATTCCAGCCAATAAAAAGGCTTTTGAATTCTTAGTTACCTCCGAAGACCGTACCAAGTCAGCTTCTATATTTTTGGGTTCGGGGGATAAAGTGAAAGCCAAACTCATGCCCAAACTCAAATATTTTGAGGGCATGAAGATGATGAATGGTATGATGAAAATGAACGGAGATTTGGACGATATGGGCATGAGTATGAGCCTAAATCAAATGGATATGAATACCGTCATGTATCCAGAAATCACGGGAGAAATATCAGAAAAATCAAATGCTGAAAAAGATACGATGTCCATGAAAGATATGAAAATGGATGATATAAGTCACAACATGAAGGATATGAAAATGGATGATATGAGGGGACACGACATGAAGGGTATGAAAATGGATGAGATGAAGGGATACGACATGAAGGGTATGAAAATGGATGATATGAAGGGACACGACATGAAAGATATGAAAATGGATGAATCTCAATACAACAGTAATGAAATGTCAGACATTGTTACCTTGAATTATTCCCTTTTGAAAGCCCCTTCAAAAACAAAATTGCCCAATGCTCCTTACAAAGAATTAAAGTTTGAGTTGTCGGGCAATATGAACCGTTACATTTGGAGTATCGACAATAAAGTAGTTTCTGAAAGTGATAAAATCTTGATAAAGAAAGGTGAAAATGTGCGAATGATAATTCACAATGGTTCAATGATGCGGCATCCCATGCACCTACACGGACATGATTTTAGGGTATTGAACGGCCAGGGAGATTATTCTCCGATGAAAAATATCATTGATATTATGCCCATGGAAACCGACACCTTAGAGTTTGCCGCTACTGAAAGCGGAGATTGGTTTTTTCATTGTCATATTCTTTACCACATGATGGCGGGAATGGGAAGGGTTTTTTCTTACGAAAATTCTCCTGCTAATCCAGAAATACCCAATCCCAAATTGGCACAACGCAAATTATTTACCGATGATAGACAATTCCATATCATGGCTGAAAATGCTACGGAAACAAATGGAAACGATGGCGAATTAATGATTTCTAATACCCGGTGGAGCATCGGAACGGAATGGCGTTTAGGTTATCACGACAGTCACGGTTACGAAACTGAAACGCACATTGGACGATATATTGGTAAAATGCAATGGTTAATGCCCTTCATTGGCTTTGATTGGCGTTATCGTAAATTAGGCATTGACGAACAGGAGAAAAATATTTTTGGACAAACCAACACCAAAGACAAACGAGCCGTATTTAGTATTGGAGTAAATTATACCTTACCTATGTTAATTATGGCACAAGCCGAAGTATTCACGGATGGGAATATACGTTTTCAATTAGAGCGAAAAGATATCCCTATTTCAAAGCGATTGCGAATGAATTGGATGGTGAATACCGATAAAGAATACATGGCAGGTTTCAAATATATTGTGAGTCGAAATTTTGGCATTTCAACGCATTATGACAGTGATATGGGGTTTGGTGCGGGAATTACGTTGAACTATTAATTTGAAAATTTAATTTAAGAGTTTTCTAAAGTTCACTTATAAAAAGTATTTCTATGCTGCATACGTGTGTCAATAACCCACTGCTTTTCGGTCTTTTACAGCCTTAACCTTAAGTGCAGTTTCTTCCGCCCATTGGCGCAAGAAACTGCCCGATATGGATTTTTTTATAAATAACTAATAATCAAGGTTTAAGTGTTCTTCTCTTCATTTTTAGAGGTTTTAATTCTCACTAATTCTTCTTTCAATTCCACGCAAGCCTGTCGGCAAGCATTTTCAAGTTCGGTAACTAAATCATTGATTTTATAGGCTAATTGTTGAGATTTAGCATATTCTTGAATTTGTTTTGCGATTACTTCAAAATCAGGATTAAATCCGACAATCGAAAACGAAGGAATCATTTTATGCACAGCATTTCCCAACATGGCCCAATCTTTTTGCTGCAAACTTTTTCTCATTGTCAAAATCAGGGGTGGAGTTTGTTCCAAATATAACGTAATCATTTCCATCATTAAAGCGGGGTCAGACTTGGTTCTTTGAATCAAATAACTGAGGTCGGTGTAGCGTACTTTTTCGATTTCTATCATTTTCTGGGGTACCTTCTTTTTGACTAAACCAATGATCTTACTGTACAACAATCTATCATCAAAGGGTTTTGCTATATAGTCATTCATGCCCACAGCTTTACATTTTGCTACATCTATCGTAGTTACATCTGCCGTTAGCGCAACGATTGGAATGTCAGATTTTAAGACATTTCGGATATATTCTGTTGCTTCAAAACCGTTCATTTCGGGCATTTGTAAATCCATCAAAACAATATCGTAAGTCTTCGTTTTCATTCGTTCAATGGCCAATTTTCCATTAGCGGCAATGTCCCGTTCAAAGCCAAAATCATCCAAAAGTGTCTTCATTAATAGTTGATTGAGAGGCATATCTTCTACCACCAACACTTTAATATTTTTGATTTCTGTGTCCAATTCTATGATTTCCACCACTTGCTCGGCAACCGCTTCTGTTTTCTGAAAATCTAAAATAAAGCTAAAAGTAGAGCCTTCCCCAACGGTACTTTGTACGCTAATATGGCCATTTTGATGCTCTACGAGCTGTTTCACAATGGCAAGCCCCAAACCTGTACCACCATAAAGTCTTGAAGTACCACTGGTTGCTTGCTGAAAATTCTCGAAAATTCGCTCCATTTTATCATTCGATATGCCAATACCCGTATCCTTTACGGCGAATTCAATCGTTACTTTTTTATCGTTTTCTTCCAATAAAACAACTTTTACGGTAATGCTTCCATTAGAAGTAAACTTGACGGCGTTGCTCACCAAATTCATAATTATTTGGTGTAAACGCACGGGGTCGCCTGCTAAAACTACTGGAATTTTAGTGTCATATTCCGTGATCAATGCTAAGTTTTTTTCTTGAATTTTGGTTTCAAATATATGCAACATGGCGGAGATAGATACACCCAATTTAAAGGGTGTTGACTCAAAGCTCATTTTGCCCGCATCCACTTTTGCCAAATCCAAAATATCGTTGATTAATACAATGAGGGCATCGCCACTAATTTTTATTGCCGACAGGTATTCTTTTTGCTTCTCGGTTAAATCCATTTTCAAAACTACCTTCGTAAAACCTATAATCGCATTCATAGGTGTACGGATTTCGTGACTCATATTCGACAGAAATTGTTGTTTTGCTTTCACTGCATTCACGGCTAATTCAGTGGCAATTTCAGCTTTTCCTTGGGCTTCTTCGGCAAATATTTTTGCTTCAATGAGTTCTTTCCTGATTCTTTTTTGGTCAGTCACATCCCGTGCAACGATCACAACGCCCTTCACATTTCCGTTCTCATCGTTATAAACAGACCCATTAAAAAGCACATCGGTGAGTTTGTAGTCTTTCAACGTGAGGGGGTAATCTTTGACAAAACCTTTTGCAAATACCTCCAAATACACCTGATGAGCCTTTTCAGGGTCGGTAAAATAATTTTTAAAATTAGTATCCACGAGTTCTTCACGGGTTTTGCCTGTCATAAGCGTGAGTGCCTCATTCATATCCGTGATTTTTCCTTCATTATTTATCGTTACCAAAGGGTCGAGGCTGGCTTCAATTAAGATTCTTGAATAATTAGCAATTAGCAATTCTGCTGCTCGCTTTTCTTTCTCACCATTTTGGAAAGCCAATTCAATATTGGCAATGCCTAATTCTTGGGCTCGTTTTTCCTTTTCATCATTTTGGAAAGCCAATTCAATATTAGCAATGCTCAATTCTACGGCTCGTTTTTCCTTTTCATCATCCTGAAAAGCCAATTCAATATTAGCAATGCCTAATTCTTGGGCTCGTTTTCCTTTTTCTTCATTTTGGAAAACTAATTCTGATTGAGCATCTTCCAAATCAATTGATAGCCTCTTTTGATTTTCTAAACTCAAGTTTCGTAAGTTAACCTGTTCTGTTATTTCCGTAAAAACCACGATTGTACTCATTATTTGCCCATTTTGCTCTCTAAATGGTTGATAAGTACAGTTAAAAAAACGAATTTCATCAATAGTATTTCTGGAAATTCGCATTTCATGTTCATGAATATAAAACGTATTCCCGCTTTTTATTACCCCTTCAATTAGTTCTTTCAAACCTTGATTAATTAGTTCGGGAAAAGATTCAAACAATGGCGTGCCTATTATATCGGCATGTCTACCAATCAGTTTTAGATAAAAATCATTGGCAAAATCAATGATACAATCTTTTCCTCGGAAGATACAGATTGCCACTGGGGCTTGCAGAAAAGCATTATACAAATCTTCTGCATTTTTTTTAGGGAATTTATTGATTCCTTTGTTCATACGTAGTTAGCAAATGAATAGTCCTTTCTACAATTTGATTAATAGCTTGATTTTTAATCAGATAGCTATCAATTAAATGAATAAAAATGGATTTTTAAATAAATAGTTTGAAATACTATTTACTCGTTTGTTGATTAATTATTGATTAACATTAAGTAAAGATGAGGTTAATTGAGGGAAGTATGTTACATAATTATTTAAAAATTTATATAGTTCACATATTTTTAGAAATGATTTATTCGTCTTTTATAATTAATTGAATAGGTGGAAAAAGGGAAGACCCTACAATTTTTCCAGTTGCGACGAATTGTCGGGTATTCTCTTATAAATCTAAACATGATTGTTTGAAAACTGAATACAGATTAGATAGACAATTCAACAATTTGAAATAGTTATATAGGAACAGCGATACTGCTGCTCTTATAGGCAATTACGCAATCGAAAATATTTATTTTTCAAATAGTATCATTTTTCAAATAAAAAATATTAATTTCATCGAAACAAAAAGAATGTGTCAATTTAACACCATTAATTATCTGGTGTTTTTATCAATTATTTTATACGTTTACTATTTAAGTTATTCAATTGATTTTCCCTAAAAAACGGTCTATATAACCCGTAAAAGCATTATTGGCCCTTGGAAATTTGAAAGATTAATATATGAAAACGCAGAGAATTGCAATACTAATCACCATGCAATTGTAAGATTTTAAGGGCAAAACCTATTTCGATTATCACAACAGAGTATTATAGCCCAATGAGGCAAGTTTTCACCGATCAGTTTGCGTGGATGAAGTAATATATGATAAAAATGGCAAAGTTCAGAAAATTGTAATGACCTCTGCGGGATTGAAATTATAAGAAAACTAAGAAACAGTGAAAAAATCATTAAAATACAGCCTTCATTTTCTCTTCATTTGTGCGAGTAGTTTTACTGCTTCTGCACAAATTCAATCGTTCACTTTGCAATCGGTTAGATTGACGGAAGGAGTTTTTAAAAATGCTCAAGACGTTGATTTGAAGTATATTTTGGACTTAAATACCGATAAATTATTAGCCCCGTATTTGATTGATGCGGGTTTACCATTGAAAGCAGAAAGATACGGAAACTGGGAAAGTGCGGGTTTGGATGGACACATTGGCGGACATTATTTGTCGGCTTTGGCGATGATGTACGCTTCCACGAAAAATGTCGAATTAAAGAGCCGTTTGGATTATATGGTTTCAGAATTGGCTCGTTGTCAAGCTAAAAATGGTACTGGTTACGTAGGTGGAATTCCTCAAGGAAAAGTATTTTGGGAACGTATCCACAAAGGTGATATTGACGGCAGTAGTTTCGGATTAAACAATACTTGGGTTCCTCTTTACAATATTCATAAACTTTTTGCAGGCTTGCGAGATGCTTATCAATTTACCAATAATAAACAGGCTTTGCTGGTTTTAATTGGTTTAGGCAATTGGTTTTCGGACTTAATAAAACCGCTTTCTGAGGAGCAAATTCAAACGATGCTTCGGACAGAACACGGTGGAATGAATGAGGTTTTTGCGGATTTATACGAAATTACTAAGGATAAAAAATACTTAGTAATGGCTGAAAAATTATCGCATCGAGCCATTTTAAATCCGTTAATTCAGCAACAGGATAAACTCACAGGTTTACATGCCAACACGCAAATTCCAAAAGTGATTGGATTTGAAAAAATCGCTCAGTTGAACGGAAATAAAGATTGGTCGGATGCAGCGGTTTATTTTTGGAATAATTTAACGCAAAAACGTAGCGTTGCTTTTGGTGGAAATAGTGTACGGGAACACTTTAATCCAACCAACGATTTTTCTAAAATGTTAGAATCCAATCAAGGCCCAGAAACGTGCAATTCTTACAATATGCTTCGGTTGAGTAAAGCCTTATTTTTTGATAAAAACGATTTGCAATATCTCGATTTTTACGAAAAAACGCTTTACAATCACATCCTTTCCAGCCAGCATCCGCAACACGGTGGTTTTGTGTATTTTACGCCCATTCGTCCAAGGCATTATCGGGTATATTCTCAGCCCGAAACCAGTATGTGGTGTTGCGTAGGTTCGGGTTTAGAAAATCATACCAAATATGGCGAGTTAATTTATAGCCATAATCAGCAAGACTTATTCGTCAATTTGTTTATTCCTTCGGTACTCAACTGGGCAGAGCGAGACATAAAACTCACGCAAAAAACGCAATTTCCCTACAGCAATCGTTCGGAATTGATTTTGAATATTTCAAAGCCTAATCAATTCAATATTGGTATTCGTTTTCCGAAGTGGGCGAATGACGTGAATATTTGGGTAAATGGTAAAAATCAAGCATTTACCACAAAATCTGGGGAGTATATTTTAATCAATAGAAATTGGAAAAATGGGGATGAAATTTTGGTAGAATTACCCATGAAAACCCATTTGGAATATCTACCAGACAGCTCAAATTGGGCGGCAATTATGCACGGACCAATTGTATTAGCCGCAAAAACGGATTCAACTAATTTAGACGGACTTTTTGCCGATGATAGCAGAATGGGTCACGAAGCCAAAGGAAAATTATATTCCTTGGAATCTGCGATTGCTTTGGTAGATGAGAAGAAAGAATTTTTAGGAAAAATCAAACCTCTCAAAAATCGAAAATTTAGATTTTCAATGAATGATTTGGTTCAAAATCCTGATTTCAAAAATCTACAATTAATGCCATTTTTTGAATTGCACGACGCTCGATATCAAATGTATTTTCAAACTTTCAATTCGTTAGAATTTCAGAGAAATGCGGAAAAACTAAAAACACAAGAAACCCAAATGTTAGCCTTAGAAGCCAATACGGTGGATAAAATTAATTGTGGAGAACAACAACCCGAAGTTGACCATAATTACAAAGGAGAAAAAAGTAATTCAGGTTATGAAGAAGGAGTTTTTTGGCGAAATACAAAATCCTTTATTTCTTACCAATTCAGTAATAAAAATCTTGAAGGAAAGTATATACAAATCACAGTTTTAGATAATTTTAAGGCAGAAAATTTAACATTTTTAGGCAATGAAAAATCGTTAGAAATTATATCAACCGAGCATAAAATCATTAAATTGAAAATTCCAGAAACAGAACAATTAAGTAACAATCTTGTACTAAAAATCAGTGCAAACAGTGGTGTTTATTCACCTCGAATCCATCAAATTAGATTAACAACAAAACCGTAATTCATTGAAAAAGACAAATTTAACCCTTATTTTATTAACGCTTTTGACGGCAATGGTTTCCGCTCAAAACAAGATTACGCTAAATACCGATTTGGCAAAAACCAAAATCAATAAGCACATTTATGGTCATTTCGCCGAACATTTGGGTAGATGTATTTACGGTGGAATGTACGTGGGCGAAAATAACACAAAAATTCCAAATATCAGAGGCGTTCGAAATGATGTAGTTGAAGCATTAAAAGATTTGAAGGTACCAAATTTACGATGGCCTGGTGGGTGTTTTGCCGATGCCTATCAATGGAAAGATGGTATTGGACCAAAAGCTAACCGCCCAAAAATGGTGAACGTTTGGTGGGGTGGAGTAACAGAAGATAATAGCTTTGGTACTCACGATTTTCTCGACCTTTGCGAACGCATCGGCGCAGAACCATATTTAGCTGGAAACGTGGGTAGCGGAACGGTAAAAGATTTGAGCGATTGGGTTAGTTATGTGAACCAACCAGATGGAAGCCCAATGTCTGATTTGCGTAAACAAAATGGCAAGTTAAAGCCTTGGAATGTGAAAATTTGGGGAGTAGGTAATGAAGCATGGGGTTGCGGTGGCAACATGACTGCTGAATATTACGCAAATATTTATCGCCAATACGCAACATTTATGAAAGATATAACGCCAGAATCTAAATTATACAAAGTAGCCTCTGGAGCAAGTAGTGATGATTTTGCATGGACTGAAACTTTAATGAAAAATATTCCTCACAATATGATGTCGGCATTGGCATTGCACCATTATTCAGTATTGAGTTGGAAAGATACAAAAGGACCATCCGTGGGCTTTACGGAAGCACAATATTTTAAAACGATGGAAGAAGCCCTAAAAATGGAAGATTTCATAACTCGTCACAGTACAATAATGGATAAATATGACCCAACCAAAAAAATAGATTTGATTGTTGATGAGTGGGGGGGCTGGTATGAAACCGATGCCGAAGGCAAAGGAGCATTGTACCAACAAAATACCATGCGTGATGCCATGATAGCGGGTGCAACCCTCAATATTTTCAACAATCATGCTGATAGAGTAAAAGGAGCAAATTTAGCTCAAATCGTCAATGTTTTGCAGGCGGTTATCCTGACAAATGAGGAGAAAATGTTGCTTACGCCAACGTATCACGTCATGAAAATGTACAATGTTCACCAAGATGCAACGCTGGTTCCAATTACGATTGAATCGGCGTCGTATGAATATAAAGGCAAAAAATTGACTGCAGTTTCGGCTTCTGCTTCAAAAGATGCTTCGGGAAGTTTGAATATTTCTTTGACAAATATTGATTATTCAAAACCACAAGAAGTGTCAATTAATTTGAGAGGGGAGGACTTTTCTAAATTATCAGGCACAATTTTATCTTCGCCAAAAATCAATGATTTCAACTCTTTCGAGAACCCAAATAAAATTGCTATTCAAGATTTCAAAGGAGCAAAATTAGAAAAAGGGGTGTTAAAATTAACACTTCCCGCTTATTCGGTAGTTGTTTTGAATTTGAAAAAGTAGGATAGGTTTCTAACTTTTCAAGCAGAATAAAGTAACACAGGCTTCCAACCTGTTAAATATTAAAATGAAAAAAATTTATCTTGTTGCTCTTTGTCTTTTGGGGATGAATACTTTCGCCCAAAAAAAAATAATCGTTGATGTTCCTAATAAAGTCTCAGAAATTCAGCCAACCATGTGGGGTGTATTTTTTGAAGACATCAATATGGGGGCCGATGGTGGAATTTATGCCGAATTAATTAAAAACCGCTCGTTTGAGTTTTTTAAGCCTTTAATGGGTTGGAATATTGAATATCCTGCCGAAGCAAAAAAAGAAATCCTCGTGAAATTAAGACACGAAGGTGAAATTTTAGTGCAGAACAGAATGGATAAAAATACGGCAAACCCACGCTACATTACCGTTACGGTTAATAATACCAAAAAAGGAGAACTTGGGCTTTCAAATGAAGGCTTCAAAGCAATGGGATTTAAAAGCGGTTTACGGTATGATTTTTCAGTTTTAGCAAGAGTAATTACGGGTTCGGTAAAAATGCACATCGAACTATTAAACGCTAAAAAAGAAGTGATTGGAAGCACCCTTATTACGCCAAATAGTAATGAATGGACTAAATTGGAGTCAAGTTTTAATGCTTTGGCTTCGGAAGCAAAAGGTACATTCCGTGTTTGGTTTGAAGGAACAGGCGTTGTTGATTTGGATATGATTTCATTGTTCCCTTCCGACACTTGGAAAGGTCGTAAAGGTGGAATGCGGGCTGATATGATTCAATTATTAGCCGATATGAAACCTGGATTTGTCCGTTTCCCAGGTGGTTGTATTGTCGAAGGTTTTGACCTAAACAATCGTTATCAATGGAAAAAAACATTAGGACCAATCGAAGAACGTCAATTAATCATGAACCGTTGGAATATTGAGTTTACGCATCGCCCAGCTCCCGATTATTTCCAAACATTTGGTTTAGGTTTCTTTGAATATTTTCAATTATGTGATGATATTGGTGCTGCTCCACTGCCAATCTTAAATTGCGGAATGGCTTGTCAATTCAATTCTGCGGAAGTTGTACCCTTAGACCAAATACAACCCTACGTTGAAGATGCCCTTGATTTAATTGAATTTGCCAATGGTGATGTTTCCACCAAATGGGGTAAAATTCGTGCCGATATGGGTCATCCAACTCCATTTAATTTAAAAATGATGGGTATCGGAAACGAAAACTGGGGACCACAATATGTAGAACGTTTGAAAATATTTACCAAAGCAATCAAAGACAAATACCCAACTATCAAATTAGTAAATAGTTCTGGAATTGACCCCGAAAGTCGTATTTTTCAACATTTGAATACTGAATTACGTGCTATGAATGCCGATATCATTGACGAACATTATTACAATAAACCTGATTGGTTCTTGAAAAATGCCGGTCGCTATGATTCCTATGACCGTAATGGTTCAAAAGTTTTTGCGGGTGAATATGCTGCTCAAAGTGACCATACCGTAAGTGTTGATAATAAAAACAGTTGGAACTGTGCCTTATCTGAAGCCGCTTTTATGACGGGTTTAGAACGCAATGCCGCCGTAGTCACCATGGCTTCGTATGCTCCACTTTTTGCTCACGCAGACGGCTGGCAATGGACACCCGATTTGATTTGGGTAGATAATCTTCGTAGTTACGGAACGCCAAATTATTACGTTCAAAAATTGTACAGCAACAACAAAGGAACGCACGTACTTCCCATTACAGAAAGTGGTTCAACCATTGCAGGAAAAGACAGTTTGTACGCTGCGGCGGCTTGGGACAAAAACGCCAATGAGGTAATTGTGAAGATTGTTAACGTTTCTGGGCAAGCACAAAACCATGAATTATCATTGGCTGGCGTGAAGAAAATGGAAGCCATTGCGAAGGCTTTTATCATGCAAAATGACAATTTGAATGAAGTAAATTCATTTGAAAATGCCACGAAAGTTAGCCCGATTGAGAAAGACATTGCGGTTGACGTGAAAAAGAAAATGGTAAGTTTAAACCTTCCCGCAAAATCATTTATCGTTTACCGGATTAAGGTTTTGGAAAAATAAGGTTATTTTCGATTAGGCATTTTTCAATAATATTAATTTTAGTTGAATAATTTGACATTTTCAAATAAATAAAGTAATATTGTGTCAAGTTTACACAATTATAATATCCCACTATAATTGCGTAAACTTTATCAAAAACAAAATCATTATTTTCTTCTGAATATCAAAAAAATAATTGCTTTTTTATGGAAAAATACGCTCATTCGACACGAATTCTGGTAGCACTCGATTGTATAGTTTTTGGATTTGATAGAGAGTCTTTGAAATTGTTATTGATAAAAAGAAATTTTGAGCCAGAATTGGGTAAATGGTCGTTGATGGGAGGTTTTTTGGAAACAAACGAAGACCTTGAAGTAGCCGCCAATCGTATTTTGTACGATTTGACCGGATTAAAAGACATCTATTTTGAAGAGATAAAAACCTTTGGCAAAGTAAATCGTGACCCCGTGGAACGAACATTATCTGTTTGTTTTTTTGCGCTTATCAATATTCATGCCCACGACCAAGATTCAGCCAAAGCGCAAAATGCGTATTGGATTGACCTTAAAAATAGACCAGAACTAATTTTTGACCATAATGAAATGGTTGATTTAGCCTTGGAAGAGTTACGATACAAAGCCGCATTACACCCGATCGGATTTGAATTATTGCCCGAAAAATTCACAATTCCGCAACTCCAAAAGCTCTACGAAGCAATTTATGATTCACCAGTAGATAGAAGAAATTTTAGCCGTAAAATTCTTTCAACCAACCTGTTAATGGACACAGGCGAGAAAAATGAGAATTCTACCACAAAAAAGGCAATCTTGTATAAATTGGATCAAGAAAAATATCAAAAACAATTTAATGCTTTCCATTATTTCATCTCTGATTCAATGAGATAATTGGTAAGTGTTTTATAGTCAATAAGTTTGAAATTTTAAATGTGTTAATCTAACACGAATAAGCAAGATTATGCAAAATAAATTCACGATAGGGCTTGATTATGGTACAGACTCAGTTCGTGCTCTGATTGTAAATACCCAAACAGGTGAAAGCATAGGTACTGCCGTTCATTATTATGAAAGGTGGCAAAAAGGACTTTTTTGTAATCCTTCCACGTCGCAATTTAGACAACATCCACTCGATTATTTGGAAGGTTTGGAAGGGGCAGTTAAAGGGGCTTTAGAAGGTCTTTCAGATGAAATCAAACAAAATATTGTTGGAATTTCGGTCGATACAACGGGTTCAACGCCCGTGGCAGTCGATGAAAATGGAACGCCTTTGGCTTTACTTCCAGAATTTGCGGAAAATCCAAACGGCATGTTTATCCTCTGGAAAGACCATACGGGCAATGCAGAAGCTGAAGAAATCAATAATTTGGCTCACGCTTGGGACATTGATTTTACCAAATACGTAGGCGGAATTTATTCGTCAGAATGGTATTGGGCAAAAATTCTCCGCACCTTGCGAGTAGATGAAAAAGTGCGAGAAAAAGCATTTTCATGGGTTGAACATTGTGATTGGGTTTCGGCGGTTTTATCAGGAAATACCAATCCTTTGACTTTCAAACGTTCAAGATGTGCAGCAGGACATAAAGCACTTTGGCACGAAGAATTTGAAGGGTTACCTTCCGAAGAATTTTTGACAAAACTTGATCCACTTTTATCGGGTTTGAGAGAACGATTATTTAAAAACACCTATACTGCTGACCTTCCGATGGGAACAATTTCGGCAGAATGGGCCGCAAAATTGGGTGTTCCAAACGATGTTGTCATTGGCGTTGGAACGTTTGATTGTCATGCGGGAGCGGTTGGAGCTGAAATTCAACCTTACGATTTTGTAAGAGTAATGGGAACATCGACTTGTGATATGCTCATTGCTCCCAATGAAGAAATTGGGCATTTACTTATTAAAGGAATTTGCGGACAAGTGAAAGGGTCAATCATCCCAAATATGTTGGGCATGGAAGCGGGACAATCGGCTTACGGAGATTATTACGCTTGGTTTCAACGCATTATTACGGAACCGGTTAGAACAATTTTGGGCGATAAAGCAGGCGATGAATTAGGCGAAAAACTAATTCCTTATTTATCAGAAAAGGCTTCAAAATTATCCATTACAGAAAACGATATTGTGGCAACGGATTGGGTAAACGGTCGAAGAACGCCCGATGCAAATCATACCCTAAAAGCATCTTTTATGGGCATGGATTTAGGAACGGATGCCGTTAAAATATTTAAAATGATTGTAGAAGCAACCGCCTTTGGTTCAAGGGCAATTGTGGATAGATTTATCGAAGAAGGTGTGCCAATTAAACAAGTAATTGCCATTGGAGGCGTGGCCAAAAAATCACCTTTTGTGATGCAAACGCTTTCGGATGTGTTGAATATGCCGATAAAAGTGGCCAGTTCAGACCAAGCTTGTGCTTTGGGTGCTGCCATGAATGCTTCGGTTGCCGCAGGAATTCATGCCAACTTATTTGATGCTCAAAAAGCAATGGGTTCTGGATTTGATGCCAATTATTCACCACGCCCAGAAGCGGTTGAAGTTTATAAAAAACTGTACGAAAAATATCAAAAATTAGGAAAATTCACTGAAAATAATGCTCAATCTAAAAACTTTTGAAGTTTGGTTTATAACAGGTAGCCAACATTTATACGGAGAAGAAACCCTTCGTCAAGTTGATGAACATTCAAAAATCATCGCTGATTCATTCAATAATACTTCTCAAATTCCTGTGAAAGTGGTGTTTAAACCCGTTGTAAAATCTACGGAAGAAATCACGGCAATTTGTAAGGAAGCCAACGCTACCACAAATTGTATCGGTATTATTGCTTGGATGCACACATTTTCGCCCGCAAAAATGTGGATTCATGGCTTAAATATTCTTCAATTGCCATTGTTGCATTTACACACGCAGTTTAACCGTGATATTCCATATTCTGCGATTGATATGGATTTCATGAACCTTAACCAGTCGGCTCACGGTGACCGTGAATTTGGACATATCATGTCTAAAATGCGTATCAACCGTAAAGTTGTGGTTGGACATTGGGAAGCAGATTCGGTGCTTGAAAAAATCAACATTTGGTCTCGGGTAGCAGTAGGAAAATACAAAATGAAAACCATGAAGGTGGCCCGTTTTGGCGATAATATGCGCTACGTAGCGGTAACGGATGGCGATAAAGTTTCGGCTGAAATGAAATTTGGTTTTGAAGTAAATACTTACGCCGTTGGCGATTTAGTCCAAGTTATTAATCAAATCTCGGATGCTGAAATTCAATATTTAATTAAAGAATACGAAACAACTTACCAAATGATGTCTTCTTTGGCAAACGGTGGAGCGATGCGTTCTTCGTTGGTAGAAGCAGCCAGAATTGAGTTAGGATTAAAAGCATTTTTGGAAGACGGCGGCTATTCTGCTTACACCAACACGTTTGAGGATTTACACGGAATGCGTCAATTGCCAGGCATTGGCTCACAACGTATGATGGCGGCAGGTTACGGTTACGGTGGCGAAGGCGACTGGAAAACTTCGGCAATGGTTCATATTTTGAAAGCAATGTCGAGCGGCATGAAAGGCGGAACTTCGTTCATGGAAGATTATACATATCATTTCAATCCTGCCAATCCAATGGTTTTGGGTTCTCACATGCTGGAAATTTGTCCAACGATTACGGATGGAATCGTGAAATGCGAAGTTCATCCATTGGGCATTGGTGGCAAAGAAGATCCTGTTCGTTTGGTTTTCAACGGACAAGAAGGCCCATCAATTAATGTTTCTTTGGTTGATATGGGAAATCGTTTTAGATTAATTGTCAACGAAGTTGAAGCGGTTAAAGTAACGGAAGAATTCCCAAAATTACCAACGGCTCGTGCTTTGTGGAAACCACAACCAAGTATGGAAGTAGGTTTGCAATCATGGATTTTGGCGGGTGGTGCGCATCATACCGTTTATAGTCAGACACTTACGACGGAATACATGGAAGATTTAGCGGATATTTTGAATATTGAATTGGTAATCATTGACAAAGACACCACCATTCGTGGCTTGAAAAATGATTTGAGATATAATGAGGTTGCGTTTAAATAAAATATTATGAATCAATACAAATCCTTAAAAGAAGAGTGTTACGAAGCAAATATGCGACTTCCTAAACTCGGTTTGGTACTTTTTACTTTTGGAAATGTCAGTGCCGTTGACCGAGATAAAGCCGTTTTCGCTATCAAACCAAGTGGGATTGATTACGATTTGTTAAAACCCGAAGACATTGTGATTATAGATTATGATGCCAAAGTGGTAGAAGGAATCATGCGTCCATCGTCTGATACAAAAACGCACGCTCAATTGTACAAAAATTGGGAGGATATTGGTGGAATTACGCATACACACAGCACTTACGCCGTTGCGTGGGCTCAAGCAGGGATGGATATTCCCATTTTTGGCACTACCCACGCCGACCATACGCACCAAAATATTCCTTGTGCGGCAGTTTTAACGGACGAAATGATTGAAGGCGATTATGAGTACGAAACGGGTAATCAAATCTTTGATTGTTTGAGAGACAAAGGACTTTCACACAAAGAAATGGAAATGGTTTTATTACAAAATCACGGACCATTTACTTGGGGGAAAAATGCGGAGAAATCGGTTTATAATGCCGCAGTATTGGAAGAAGTTGCCCGAATGGCGTATCTGACTTTACAAATAAACCCGCTTACTCCTCGCATAAAAGACACCCTCAGAATGAAACACTTTGAACGCAAACACGGCAAAAATGCCTATTACGGACAAGGTTGCTAATATTTTAATTAACCTTTTTAATATTTAACTATGAAACTTGGTTTAGAAACCCTCGACTACTGCATTTTCTTTGTTTATTTCGTCATCGTTTCCAGTTATGGTTACTGGGTTTATAAAAATAAAGGCAAACAAAATGGTGGCGACTCAAAAGACTTTTTTCTTGCCGAAGGTTCATTAACTTGGTGGGCAATCGGAGCTTCGATTATCGCTTCAAACATTTCTGCGGAACAATTTATTGGCATGAGTGGACAAGCATTTCAGTTAGGAATTGCTATTTCTGTTTATGAATTATTGGGAGGGGTTTCGTTAATCATCGTGGCGGTTTATTTTTTGCCGATGTATTTGAAAAACAAAATTTATACCATGCCACAATTTTTGGCTAAACGTTACGATGAACGTTTGGCGACCATTATGGCAGTTTTTTGGCTATTTCTATACATTTTCGTAAACCTTACTTCCATCATTTATTTGGGAGGAATTAGTTTAGAAAAAATGACGGGATTAAGTTTCATGACTTGTACTTTATTCCTCACCGTTTTTGCCGTAATAATAACCTTGGGCGGGATGAAAGTGATTGGCTATACCGATGTTATTCAAGTGGTTTGCTTGATATTCGGTGGATTAGCAACTACTTATTTAGCGCTTGATTTATTATCTGATAAGGTGGGAACAGGTTCGGGTGTTTTTGAAGGATTAAGTTTGATTAAAGAAAAAGCGGATAGTCATTTACACATGATTTTTACGCCAAATCAATACCAAGTTCATGATGGTCGTGGTGGATTTATTGATGCTTACCGCCAATTACCCGGCATAATGATGTTTATTATCGGAGGACAGTGGGTGAATAATTTAAACTATTTTGGTTGTAACCAATACATGACGCAACGTGCTTTAGGAGCTGATTTAAAGACTGCTCGAAACGGCGTTTTATTTGCCGCTTTTATGAAAATGCTGATGCCGTTTATTGTGGTTTTACCGGGATTGGCCGCTTACGTAATCTTTCAAGAAAATGCGGATGCGTCAATTGTGAATGGCATTACGCAAAACGGAATCGTAAAACCTGATAATGCGTATCCAGTATTATTAAATCTGTTACCAGTTGGGTTAAAAGGTTTGGCTTTTGCGGCCCTTACCGCCGCCATCGTAGCAAGTTTGGCTGGGAAAGCCAATAGTATTTCAACGATTTATGTCTTGGATATTCATAGAAAATATTTCAACAAAAATCTTACGGAAAAACAAACAGTTTGGACAGGAAGAGTTGCCATTGTGGTTGCCTTTGCCATTGCGTTGGTCGTGAGTCCATTTTTAAGAAACTTTGGTCAAGCATTTGAGTACATCCAAGTCTATACAGGTTACATTTCTCCCGGTATTTTGAGTATTTTCTTATTAGGTTTCTTCTGGAAAAAAGCAACTGCCAATGGTGCTTTAACGGCGGCTATTTTAAGTATCGCTTTGTCGTCATGGATAAATTATCAATTTCCAGAATACCCTTTCATGAATCGTATGGGCGTTGTTTTCTGGATTTGTTCATTGGTTCATGTCACCATCAGTTTGATTGAATCGAAAGGAAAAGACCAAGAAAAGGCTTTTGTAGTAAACAAAGAATGGTTTAAAGTGGAGCCAATATTCCGCTATGGCGCTATTCTTATCGTGGCTATTTTTGTCGTTATTTACGCTATTTTCTGGTAAACAATCATCAAACCCAAAAACAATATTAACATGAAATTAAAATCATTCATTACACTTGCCATCGGTGTTGTAGCTTTACAAAGTTGCATGAGTAAAAAGACCGAAGACAACCAACAAAAAGATTCAGTAATTGTGAATAAAATTGAAAAAACAGCATTCGGTACACTTCCCGATGGACGTAAAGCCGATTCGTATACCTTGAAAAATGCCAATGGTATGGTAGTGAAAGTTTCTAATTACGGTGGCGTTATCAGCTACTGGACTGCTCCTGATAAAGACGGAAAATACGAAGACATCGTGTTGGGTTTTGATTCATTAGCGGGATATTTAACACCACCACCGTATTTTGGAGCAATCATTGGGCGTTACGGAAATAGGATTTCAAAAGGCAAATTCACCTTAGAAGGAAAAGCGTATCAATTAGCAACGAATAATAACCTAAACCATTTGCACGGTGGCGTGGTGGGTTTCGACAAAGTTTTGTGGAATGCAGAGTCAATTGAAGGAGAGGAACCTGCTTTGAAGTTAACTTATTTGAGCAAAGATGGTGAAGAAGGTTATCCAGGAAATTTGAATGTTACGGTAATTTATACTTTACAAAAAGACAATGCTTTAAAGATAGATTATTCAGCAACGACGGATAAAACAACGATTATCAATTTAACGAATCATTCGTATTTTAACCTTTCTGCCTCAAAAAATAATATTCTTGAACATGCGGTTATGCTGAATGCGGACAAATTTTTACCCGTTGATAAAGGGTTAATTCCAACGGGAGAACTTCGTTCCGTAACAGGAACCGTATTTGATTTTACGCAACCAACCGTTATCGGAAAAGGAATAAATGAAGTAAAAGATGAGCAAATTGTTTTGGGTGGCGGCTATGACCACGCTTGGATTTTGAACAAAAAAGAACCCAATGAATTGAGTCTTGCAGCTACTGTTGTTGAGGAAATATCGGGACGTAAAATGGAAGTCATGACTACAGAACCAGCGATTCAGTTTTATACAGGGAACTTCTTAGATGGAAAATTGACTGGAAAAGGTGGCATAAATTATCAAAAGCGTTTTGCTTTATGTCTTGAATCAGAACATTATCCAGATTCACCAAATCAGGCGGCTTTCCCAACGACAGTTTTGAAACCAAATGAAACCTATAAAACGACAACGATTTATAAATTTTCGGTAGCGAAATAAATATTTTTGGGTTACAAGCAAATTTTACAAAAAAAAGTCCGTGTAAAAATCTGAATTTCAGACTTTTACACGGACTTTTTTGATGTATTTACGCCATTTTAAGGTCTTTCAAAGCCTATGTAGTCTCGAATAATTTGCTTTTAAATAGGGCAAATTATTCCATTATTTCACTACTAATTGAGCTACTTACATTTCTCTCTGTTGTCTTTAAATATGCTCCTTCGCTATCCAAACAAAACATCGAGAGCGGAGATAGGGGAGTCACTTAAATTTGGGGCAAACTTCTACCCGAAATGTGCAGCAGACCTCTACAAGCGTCTATAAGATTTTAGCTGATAATAATGTTCCTTCTCAAGTATTTAAAAGCCGAATCTTTAAGTATTAACTAATCGAGTAGTTGGAAACTGTATATTTTCGGAAAATTGTTGTGAAAACCTCAGATTGGACATTAATGTGATGTTTCTTAAGTACTGTCTTGACCACAAACACATTGAAAATATGGGCATTACAGATGAAAAACCAGATTTGTTACCACTCCCGTTGAAAAAATTGATGAATGGATTCTAAAATATTTAGCTCAGAAACAATTTGTGTTTACGATTTGTTGAAGCTACAACTTGCCAAAAAAGATTTAAAGATTTATTGATGGAAATCGCCCAAATAGTATTTCATAAATTAAGATGAACGCCTTTTGTCATTACTTAATCGTAAATCTGAACATTACGAATGTAATTTTCTTGATATTATACAAGAAACATTAGCCCAAGTACTCGTTACCATAAGAAAAGTTATTGCTATATTATTGAAAAAAGTAGAAAAGCTTGGTCGACTAAAGTTGTATCGTAATAAAATCGAATTGATTACTATTGGGCGTGTATAAGGTTACTAATTTTGTTTCGTATCAATCCTAACTATTTGTTCATCTCATTTTACGCTCCTACTTTTTTAGTAGAAGATTTTTTTTTCTCATGACCATTAAAAATATAATTCTGAAACGTTTGTCAATCATTCTTCTCAGCTCGCAAGCGTTTGGAGTGTTGGTAATAACACCCATTTTTTTTAATTCTGTCCAAACAAAACATAATTTTTTGTTGATTTTTTTAATGAATATTTCGTTTGGAATCATTTGTTGGATGTTAAATATTATTTTTTCGGTTTTTTTTATTCGTCGGCTCAAATCGCTGTGGTGGAAATGGCTTGCCAGCACGCTTTGTATAATTTCACTCATGAGTTTATTACATCCAATTACTCAAAATTTGTTTACGATTGGCATCAAAAATGTGTGGCTTTTTCGAGCGCTCGGTCTCACTTTAATGAATGCCGTTATATTTTTTATTAATACATTGATGGATACGATTGAAACTAAACGACACTTAGAAGATGAAAATAATCAATTGAAAATTAATAACTTACAAACAGAATTGGCACAATTAAAAAATCAGATAAATCCTCACTTTTTATTTAACGCTTTGTCTTCGTTGAAGTCTTTAATGAGAGGAGACCCTCAGATTGCCGAAAGTTATTTGATGAAATTATCAGAATTTTTAAGAGCCAGTATTGGTCAAACTAATGATTTGGTATCGCTACAAGAAGAACTGTTTTTGTGTAAGAAATACATAGATTTACAGAAAATGCGTTTTCAAGATGGCTTAATATACAAAACTGAGATTGATTCAAATTCTCTAAATGATAGAATTCCATTTTTTGCCTTGCAAAGTTTAGTAGAAAATTCTCTTAAACATAATATTGTGAGTTTGATGAATCCGCTCACGATTCGGGTTGAAGTAAAAGGTAGCAAGCTAACAATTGTCAATAATGTTCAAGCACTACTTTCATCGGATGCGAGTTCAAAAACAGGTCTTCAAAACCTTAATGTAAGAATGAAAATTCAGACTGGGCAGCCCATTATTATAACTAAAAACCAACATTATTTTAAAGTACGTCTAACACTATTAAGATCATGAAAATAGTAATAATTGAAGATGAAAAATTAACTGCCAAGGACTTGTCTTACGTTTTGACCTCATTGAATTCTGGAATTGAAATAATGGCAACTTTGCCGACCGTGACTCAATCAATTGAATATTTTTCAACAAATTCAGACTACAATCTCATTTTTTCTGATATTCAATTAGGCGATGGGCGTTCATTCGATATATTCAAAAAAGTATCGGTGAATTCTCCGATTATTTTTTGTACCGCTTATAATCAATATGCAATGGAAGCTTTTAAAAATAATGGAATCGATTATATTACGAAACCATTTGATAAAACAAGTGTGGCGCTTGCGCTTAATAAATACCACTCGTTGAAAGAAAAATTTAGCGCTTCCCAAATTGATTATACTAAGCTCTCAGCGGCTTTGTTACCCAAAATGAGTAAAATACAATCTTTAATCGTTTATCAAGGTGATAAAATTCTTCCCATCCCCGTGGTAAATATTTGTTTATTCTAACTTAAAAACCAAATTGTTCAATTACACACGTTGGAAGGAGGTCATTTCCCCATTTTTCAATCTTTGGAAGAAATAGAAGATAAATTAGCTCCAGAATTCTATCGAATTAATCGGCAATTTATTGTCAATCGCAAAGTCATTAAAGATGTTTCCAAGTATTTTGGACGCAAATTATTAATCAATTTAATGCTTCCTTTTCCAGAACAATTAATAATTAGTAAAGAAAAAACGGCTCATTTTATGGAATGGCTTGCTGAAAATTAACCCACCCAATGTCCGCTTCCGAATCAAATTTGTCTGTTTCACGCACTTTTTGATTTGAACATCTTCTATCATCGTTTACTTTTGAAAAATCAAAGCCGATAATATCTAATAAAAAATGCTTACCAAATATTAAACTGAAATGGACTAACGAATAATTAGAAATTATTCAACTATGTTCTACGTGTTAAATAAACTGAAAAGTTTACAGGAACGCCCGTTCGTTTTAAACATATGGGGGCTTGATTACGATATTCATCAAATAAAAATAATTTAACATACTAATTATGCTTCGTAAGTCTTTTAAATTTTTCGCTTTGAATAAAATTAGATTTATTTCATATTTCATAACTTATACAGCATAGTTTCGCTGTGTAACGTATGTTCCACGGTGAATCTGAATTTTGAAATTTACGTTAAAAATGAAACCATTCGTGACAAAAAAAATAAGTTTGAAGGGGTTCTTTAAATTTTAAGGAAATGAAAAAGGTTTATGTTTTACTAATAATTTTTTTGTGTTTTTCTGCTCAAATAGTAGCAAATCAACTTAGCTTTTTCAATGATGGTGAAGAAAAAGGAATTGCTCGTTACTACGCAGCTCACCTTAAGGGAAAATTAACTTCTTCTGGAGAAAAATATGATGATTCTCAACTTACCGCTTCTCATTCAAAATATGCCTTAAATACCTTAGTAAAAATCACTAATTTAGAAAATAATCTAACCGTTACAGTTCGGATAAATGATCATTGTAAATGTGATGAAGCGGGTAGAATTGTTACGTTATCGAAAGAAGCGGCTTCAAAATTAGGCATGATAGCCAGTGGAAAAGTAAGTGTGAAATTAGAAGTTGTGTCACAACCAATAACCGAAAAAGTGACTGACAAGGCGCTAAGTAATCTTTTGAATAAGGACCGAGATGTTTATGCAAAAGAAGAGATTAAAGAAATAAAACCTGCTATAGCCACCGTGCCAAAAATATCCGCTGAATCTTTTTCGGTCAATCATACCTACGATATTAATGGTTTAGAGAAAAATCCAAAAAGGTTTGGTGTGCAAGTAACGGCACTTTCAAGTCTGGATATGGTTCAAGATTTATACGACGAATTACTGAAGATGGGTGTAAAAAAGGAAGAAATTTACGTGCAAGTAGGAGCGAAGGATACGGGTAAAATTTTTAAATTAATGTTCGGCGAATTTTATACAAAAGAAGGAGCAAACGAAAAATTGAATTGGTTATCGCAACATGGATACAAGAGCATTATTCGCTCGTATAATAATTTGTAATCGAATACCCCAATTTTATATTACCGAGTATCTTAAATCAATTTTTAACAGTTATTTCAAACAAAAATTTGAAAATTAATACGTTCTACGGTCATTACTTTATTGGCTTTAGGCTTCCATGGCATCTTTCCTTAACGAACAACGGCTACTGCAGCAGTAGCCGTTGTCAAACATAGTATCTCAGCTAAAGTAGGTGCTACTACTGGTGGGGTTAATGTTAAATTAACTGCTGCTACTCCAAGCATGACCAATGGCAATGGTATTGGTAAAACCGCATCTGCTGGTGTAACACTTAGCACAGCTAATCAAAATATTCTTACGAGTATTAGCGGTTATTCTACGGGTACAGGTGTCTTTCTACCTCAGAAAATATATAAATCATTTCACATTAATTTTTAACAAACTATATACATGAACTTAACAAAAATCGCTCTCCTCAGCACCTTTTTTATTTCAGTAATGGCATTCAACGCTAAATCACAAGACACTCAGACTGACAATCATCAAATTACGGTTGTTGTCCCGAGTGTTGCTCTACTCGCCTTAAAAACAAGTGTGAGTAAAAACTTTACAGCGACTTTTGCACAAGCAGCGCCTGCAGCAGCGGGAGATAAAATTTCAATTCCAGCTGCAAATACAGACATTTGGTTAAATTATTCTTCAATTTTAGCAGCAACAGGGCTTGGAAGTACCTCTCGTAGAGTTGATGTAAAAGCAAGTGCTTTAGTACCAGGTGTTACTATCTCAGTAGTGGCTGCGGCTGCAACCACAGGTTTTGGAACGAAAGGTACGCCTGCTTCAACGGTAGCATTAACAACAACTGACCAACCTATTATTAACGCAATTGGTAGTGCTTACACAGTTAATGGAGCAAGTAACGGTCATAAATTAACGTATTCATTCGCTGCTTTGGATGCAAACTATGCGAATTTGAAGGCGGGTAGTACAATAGTAACCATAACGTATAGTTTGGCTGACAACTAAAAAGTTGAGGAGTGGTTTGAAACTGGATATTATGAGTAGGTTACTTTATAAAATTATTCCGACAACTGACCACTTTTCGCATTTTAAGCGTTTTTATACTTTAAATTTATCTAAATGAATGGGAAATTGCCATTCATTTAGATAAAACCTTTCGCATGAAAAAGATCAGTATTCTTTTATTATTATTATTTTTCACTTCCATTAAAATATTCTCGAGCGTCATGATTCTCAATGGGTTAACTCATGTCCATTCGGGTGATGCTGGAACAAGAATTAACAGCAAAGTAAAAGTAAGAAACGATTCCTCAACAGAGAACAGAATAATTATTTACAAACAGGACTTGGTTTTGAGTTGTGATAACAATTCCATTTTTGAGTATAAAGATATTAATACTAATCCACGCTCAATGGGTAGTTGGTTGCAAGTTAATGTTGACGAAAAAATCCTTGCTCCATATGAAGAATACGAGTTAAGTTATACAATTAATGTTCCAAAATCACTAAACCAGAAAGGTTCATATTGGACTGTATTGATGGTTGAAGAAGCAGACCCAATTCGTAAAGAGGACAATCAGGCACTTCAAGTAGTTTCTAAAATCCGTTATGCCATCCAATTAATCACTGAAGTTGGGGGCTTTGAGAGTCCAAAACTCCAATTTGAGAATGTTGAGTATAAAAAAGGGGTGAACACTGATTTTAATGTTGTGCAGATAAAATTAAAAAATACAGGTTTATATTCTGCACAAACAAAAGTTTTGCTTGAAATTTACGATTCAAAGGGGAAAAAACTGAAAGTATTTCAGGGGTCTCTCAAAAGAATTTATCCAAATCTTTGCAATATATTTGATTTGGAACTAAAAGATTTACCCAAAGGAATCTACGATGGCGTAATAATTGCCGACAATTCAAAAGACTTATTTGGCTCCAATGTTTCGATTAAAATAGAATGACGATTGGAAAAAACATGGATTGTTTTAGAACACCTGTCATCAAATTTAGAGAATAGAAAAATATACCATACCGCTCATATATCATAAACACTTTTTTGAGAACTATCATCCTCATACTTGCATTTGGGTTGTGTTTTTGTGCATATAGCCAAGAAAAAATATCCATTACTACATCTGATTTCCAGAGAAAAGTTGCTATGGGAGGACATCTTACTTTATATTTTGAGGTAGAAAATGCGATTAATAATGAAAAGAACTTACGTGATACTTTAGTATTACCCTCCAATTGGTCTGTACTAACCCATAAAAAAACGGTAATTGATAATACGTTAACCAGGTATTTATATACGGTTTGTATCTCCCGAAATAGCACTTCTAAAGAATATTTTATGCTTTTCAAATTAATTTCAGGGAAAGCTGTGATGGGCTTTAAACGTGCTTCAGTTTTTGTTGTAGAAGTTAGCAATATTGAAATCGTTAATTTAACTCAGCATGAGTATGTTCAAGAAGGAGACCTTGTGCTAAGCAAATTTTTAGTTCAAAATTCTGGCAATAAAGTAGAAAAAGTTAGGCTACAAACCAGTAGAGGTGATATTGTAGGGAATAAAGAATTTTATTCAATTGAACCTGATTCATCTTTAAACGTTTATGTTCAACAACGTATTCCAATTACTGAACAAAATTTTTGGCAGACAACTGCCGATTTAAAAGTACACTTAAAAAATAAAGAGGCTCCCATTATTAGTTTTATTCAAATACCCGTTTATTCGAGTAAAATCAAAAAAAATGATAAATACCTTCGGTTTCCAGTAGAAGCGGGAGGTGGATATTTTCAATATAATTTTGGTAACAATGTTGTGAGTGCTTACCAATACTATGCAAATGGTAATGGATTTCTTGATTTTGACAATAAGAATCATCTAAGTTTTTCAATAAGAGGTCCAAACCAGTTTGACTTTCCTGCGGTAGGTAGTACGGACGAATACGCCTTATCATACAGATACAAGGATAAATTGACTATAACCGCAGGTGATTATTTGGAAAGACTTAATAATCTGATGGAATTTGGGCGTTATGGAAGAGGTGTAAAAATTGACCAAAAATTTGATAAAACAAGTGTGTCCGTCTTTTATCAAAAAGCACGTTTCTTTCCTAATCAAAAAGATGCTTTTGGAGGTAGTATCAAGTATAATTTTACCAACAGAAGTTCAATTTCATTCAATGCCATCTCAAAAAATTTAACATTACCTAACCATATTTTTACGTCCAATATCGTAGGAACTTCCCTTGAAATTAGAAAAGATAATTTCATGATTGAATCTGAAATTGCGATGGGAGAAGCTGAGAAAAAAATCAGTGTGGGGTTTTATAATAAGTTCTATCTCCGATTGGGCAAATTTCAACTAAATAATGAATTGGTTTATGCTGACAAGAATTTTTATGGATTTTATAATAATTCGTGGCTTTTAATCAATGGCTTGAATTACGCACTATCCAGAAAAATCAGCGTAGGAATTAACACGAATTTCTCCAGAACAAATCCAAGTTTAGATGCTAACGTGTATTCGTTTTCGCCATTCGCAGAAACCTACTTAAGTTATATTTCCTACCAACCAAATCAGCAAAATTTAATCACGCTAAATTTCATTAAACAGGAGCGTGAAGACCGACAAACTCCTTCAAAATTCCATTATAAAGAAGATTTGGGTAATTTATCATATATGTTGAATTCAAATAAGTTTTCACTAACTACCCAATCAAGATATGGTTTTTCTCAGAATTTCTTATCCGCAGATAGTCTTTCAAAAAATTTGTCATTCTCAAATTTAATTCAGCCTTCCGTTAGAATTCTTCCTGGAATTTGGATAGGCGCTTACTTTGAACATCAACATACTCGAAAATATACCATCAATAATTCATTACAAAACCTTATTTACTACGGTGGCAATGTAAGAATTAATATAAAGCAAAACCTGAGTATAAATTTGCTATATAGAAATAATTATAGCCCCGACCAGTTATTTGAAAAACGAACTTTCTTGGATGCTTCCTTGAATTATGATTCAAAACATCACCAATTCAGTTTCAGTAGCGGACAAGTGTTTTTGCCCAATGTACCCGATTCTTATCAAAATACCATGTTTTTCTCGGCAAAATATATCTTGAAATTAAATTTACCCATCGCAAAAAACAAGAAATTAGGAACCATCTCAGGAGAAATTCTTGGTATGAATAATGACATTTCAAAAGAAGGAGTTATGGTACAATTGGGAGAAAAACGCTTCTTGACGGATGCTTCAGGCAAATTTTACTTCAAAGATTTAGTGCCTGACCAGTATTTCCTAAAAATAGTTAGCAATAAAGTGGGGGTAATTTCAACCACTAAGTTCCCGATGCAAGTGAATGTTAAGGCCGACAGTACAAGCAAAATCAATGTTGCGTTCATCAAAACAGGAGGTGTTGTGGGTAAGGTTAATTTTGAATATAGTTCTAAAGTTCACCAGGTAGTTGATACGGAAAAAAGTCCAATGGTTTTAGTTACTTTATACAATGACCACGAAAGTTTTACTACCCAAATGAATAGTAATAATGAATTTTCTTTTAAAGAGATGAAGCCAGATATGTGGAAAATTAAAGTAATATTACCCGGTAATCAACCACTATTCACCGTTCAAAACCCTGAACAGACGGTGGAAATAGAATCTGATAAATTGAAAGAAGTGAACTTTAAAATCCAGCCCACCGAAAGGAAAATTTATTTTTCTAATAGGAATTATAATCTTTCACTTAATAAATGAAAAAGGTATTTGTCGTAATTTTTATAAACTTGGCTTTTTCTGCCAATGCACAAACATCGGTTAATGTTTCTGTAACTCTTCCAAGCATTACCTTATTGGATATTGCTCCTAATAATACGGCTTTTAGCTTGGATTTGGTAGTACCAACTCAGGCTGGAAACAACGTAACTATCAATCCAACCAATTCAACAAAATGGATAAATTTTTCATCGGCAGTAGTAACGGGGATTACTCGAAAAATAACCGCTCAATTATCGGGAACGCTTCCGACAGGCATTAATTTAAAATTAGTTATCTCCAATTACGCTGGGGCTGGAGCTGGCACATTAGGAACTTCTTCTGGAACTATAACCCTAAGTGGTACTGCCCAAATAGTTATTAATAATATTGGAGGAGCATACACTGGGGATGGCAGTAGTAACGGATATAATCTAAATTATAGTCTTGAAATCGCCAATTTTACACTTTTAAGAAGCAATTCCACAACATTTTCAATTATCTATACGATGTCCGATAATTGAATAAAAATTCAAGAAATTTATTGGCTAAAAA
>NZ_CBABQS010000044.1:0-39940 GCF_964672035.1 Arcicella sp. | reverse complement strand
GAAGATTTAACGATTCGCCAAATTTCTTCCAGTAATAATTCGTGGAGTAATGCCAATGGTGTTTCTGCGCATTTTAATGCAGGCGTAGCGTATGATTATTACAAAAATAAACATAATAGAACCTCTTTGAATGGAAAAGGTGGAACCATCGTATCCATCATCAACATAACGGATGAAAATGGAAAAGGCTTCGATAATGCTTTCTGGAATGGTGAATATATGGGCTACGGGAATGGAGCGACGTATTTCAAACCTCTGGCGGGTGGATTGGATGTGGCTGGTCACGAAATGACGCACGGCGTTGTTGAAAATACGGCTAATTTAGAATACAAGAGTCAATCAGGAGCCATTAATGAATCGCTGGCGGATTGTTTTGGGGCCATGGTAGAGAATAAAACTGGCGTAAATTTCTGGAAAATTGGTGAAGATGTCATGAAAGGAACGGCCTATCCAAGCGGTGCATTACGTGATTTATCCAATCCGAATAATGGTGGAAGAAGCCTAAATGACAACGGTTATCAACCTGGTTCGATGAACCAATATTACACAGGTTCGGAAGATAATTATGGTGTACATATCAATTCGGGCGTACCCAACAATGCGTTCTATCGCTTTGCTACGGCAAACGGCATGAATTTAATAAAAGCCGAGAGAATTTATTACCGTGCTTTAACCATTTATTTGACTCGTACTTCAAAATTCCTTGATTTGCGAAGAGCCATTATTCAATCAGCCACCGATTTAAAAGCTTCTGCAGGCGTAACTGATACAGATATTGCCTCTGCAAAAGCCGCTTTTGATGCCGTAGGAATTACTGACCCGAATGCACCAAATCCTTCAACAACTACGCCCCCAACTACGCCAACAACGACACCGAAGGCAGACGTACCTGTCAATACGGGAACGGAGGGTTTATTGAGTTATGACCCAGTAGCCAAAAAGCTGTATAAATCAAGTACAAAAGGAGAAGCAGATGTCAATAGCTTTGTTGAATTAGTGACCAATGTTGTCATTGAAAATAAGCCAACGGTGCCAGATGATGCAACTTATGCCTATTTTGTGGCGGGCGATGGATTTATCAAACGGGTAAATTTAGCGGGAACACCCAAAGTAGAAAACGTATCCTCATCGGGTGTTTGGCGAAATGTAGCAGCATCGAAAGATGGCAAAAAATTAGCAGCTTTAAGGAAATTAGGTACTACTGTAGCAGCGACAGATAAGCAAATTACGGTCTTTAATTTAGCAGCAGGAACGAGTAAGGCCTATACGCTTTATAACCCAACTTACACACAAGGCGTAAACACAGGACAAGTTCAAAATGCCGATGCGCTGGAATGGGATCATCAGAGTGAAAACCTCGTTTATGATGCTTTTAATATCATTAAAAGTGCCACTGGAACAGAATCAAATTTTTGGGATGTTGGTTTTATTAATGTGTGGAATGGCTCCAAAAATGATTTTGGTACGGGGCAAATAGATAAATTATTTACAAGTTTAGAACCAGGTGAAAATATTGGAAATCCATCATTTTCAAAGAATTCAACCAACATAATTGCTTTCGATTATTTCATCGAAAAAGATGATTTAAACTATGTCATTGGCGTAAATACGGAAAGAACCGATGGTTTGGATTTTATCTACGAAAACAATACGTTGGGATATCCAGAATACTCAAGGACGGATGAGTATGTGTTGTATAATTTTCTCACGACGGATACTAAAACCAACAAGGATGTTTTGAATACCTATCAAATCACGATGGATAAAAGTAGAATTAAGGGCGTCGATAAAACAGAAAAATACTTGATTGGTCAGTCGGCGTATGCGGTTTGGTACACGGCTGGAACTCGTGTGTTACCAACCAAACAAAATCAAACCCTTACTTTAAATAAAATTCCAGATAAAACCGTTGGCGACCCTGCGTTTGACGTAACGGTTTCGGCAAGTTCAGCTTTAGCCGTTGGTTTGTCAATTGTGTATGGTCCTGCTACCATTTCGAGCAAGCGTATTACACTTACGGGTATAGCTGGACGAGTGAAAGTTAATGCTTTTCAAGATGGAAATAGTAGTTTTTATAATGTAGCAAAAGCAGATTCATTTTGCGTAAATCCTACAAAACCAACCATTTCAGTGGTAAAAAAGACCGATGCAAATGGAGATTATTGGGAATATACCTCAAGTTCTGCCACAGGCAATGTTTGGTATCGTGAGGGAGTAATTTTAGAAACGTTGCGAGGTGCGCAAGTTGTTCAAATTGTAACAGGCTTGAGATTTAATGTACAGATAGTTACGGCAGATGGTTGTGCAAGTGTTTTATCGGATACTCGCCAAGACCCTGCATTGTCCAAACCTCTTGCAGTAGAGCCTGCCTTGGAGGCAAGCGTAACGGTTTCGCCCAACCCGACAAGCGATGAAATGCGAATTGTTGTTCCTAAAAATATCAGAATAGAATCGGTAAAATTGAATGCCATGTCAGGAAGTCAAGTGCTTGAAAAGCAAGGAGATAAATCAAATACCATGACCTTGAATATTCATAACCTGACCAAAGGAAATTATGTTGTGCAGATAATGACGAATGAGGGAATGGTGGCTAAGAAGGTGACGAAGGATTAATAAGTACAGGAGTGCTGTCATTGCGACCGAAGGAAAGCAATCTGTTAGCTTATGAGAGAAGATATTTAAACTCCTTTTCATCAATCAAACAGATTGCTTTGCTATGCTCGCAATGAAATTTTCCATCAATGAAACAGATTGCTTCGCTACGCTCGCAATGACATTTTTCATCAATTAAACAGATTGGTTTAACAGAACTCCGATTCCCTACACTCGCAACGACAACTATTTTACCTCATCTCAATCCCAATTCCTCTCATCAACATACTGGCATTGAAACTATGGCAAACGCCCGAACGAAGTTTATAATCAAACACTAAATCATCGTTTACCACTTCAGAAGAAAAGCTATAATTTTCCACAAATCCTTGATTATCAAAATCATCGCCCAATTCTACATCGTGAGTTGAAATAAAACCCGATGCCGTTGTGTGGTGCAATTGTAACATCAAAGCTTTAGCTCCTTCATGGCGGTCTTTGGAATTCGTCCCTTTTAAAATTTCATCTAAAAAGTATAAAATTGGTAGTGAACGATACTGTGCGTCCCAGTGAACACTCGCCACGGGTGCATCATGAGCGGTTGTTAATTGTTCATGATCAATTATCAATTGTCCATTGCCAACTGCCAAAATCAACGTCTTCAATCGCTTCAATTCTGCATAAAATGAGGAGGTACCTTCTTCCAAAGAATCTTGTGTACGCATACTCGTAAACACTTGCATACAAGAACAGGCAAACGCCTCTGCACACACGACAGAACCTGCCAAAGCCAACACCAAATTAATCGCTACTGTTCGTTGGAAGGTGCTTTTTCCTGACATATTTGACCCTGTAATGATAATCGTTTTACCTTCACCTACAAGTTGAATATCATTAGCAATACGCTTACTTTTACGAATCATTGGGTGAGCTAATCTTTTGGTTTTTAACAGAATAGCTTCTGTTGAAATATCAGGTTTTACAAAATCTGGATTGGCAAATTTTAGTCCTGCAAAACTATTTAATGTTTCAAATTCAGCAATCGCCGATAACCATTCGGGAAGGCTTTTTTGATGCGATTTTTGCCAGTTTTCTAATTTGATAAAATACTGAATATCCCACAAAAGCGGTACGCCTACGATGAACGCAAAAATCGGATTGGCTCGATTGCCTAACTTATTCAAAATGTCTTCTATTGCACGAATGGCAGGACTTGCTTCGGCAAGTTTAGCTTGTGAGTCTTTGAGTTTTTGATGCGTAAATGTCTCATTAACAATCAGTTCTGATAAATTAGCGTAGGCTTTTAAAGTCGTAGTAAGACGAATAGTTTGGTCGAGGGCATGGCTAACGGTATCATAAATTTGTTTCAAAATAAATCCATGAAAGAGCAACATTAACAAGGGATAACCGATGGGAATATACCCAAAAGCCCAAGCTAAAATCAAAGGAACCGTAAAATAAGGAAGGTATTTGCCGTATTGAAAAAGAGGCTTTTTAATCGTCTCATTTTCAGGTTCCTCACTCCAAGCAATTAGTTTTTGAGTAGGTTCAGAAACTTCCTCAATCAACATGGCGGAGGCTTCTAAATCTTGTCTAAAATCAATTTTAGTAGATAATTCTTCAATGGATGCTTGCCGACCGGGGATTTCAGCCTTTTGGGCTGGAAATTTTAACCAATTTGCCAAAGTCGCTCCGCCCGTGTAAGTATGTGTACGATTGAGCAATTTGAACAGCGATTGTTTGCCGAAAATATCTAAATCAGAAGCATAAAAATGATTGGGTTCAGCAAATTGTTCGCCCGTTTCTGTGCGAGTAAAAACATTATCCAAACGTTTAATTTCATCTTCATTTAATATAAATAAAATTCTGTTTTTATCTCGTAAGTATTTGATTTTTAAGTGTTTTTTTACGGAAAATAAAAATATTGAAATGCCAGTAATAAAAGCAAATACAGCGTAGGTAAAACTAAAATATTGATAGGAAAAATAGCAAATCAAGGCAATTGCCAAGAATAAAATTGCTCGAAAAATTGCCCATTGATTATACTGTTTTTGGAATTGTTCAGTAAGGTTTTGGAAATTGTTTTTTCTGGATTGGAAGGTTTCGATTGGGGTCATATTTATATTTTCAAGCATTCATAATCTCATCATACTCCACATATTTTACACCACTAAGTCCTTGATTAGCAAATTTTTGCATGGCTTTTGCTACGTCAGAAGATTCAATTCCGTGATATTTCCGAAGGCTTCCATACAACAAAGGCGAAAGGAAATTTGAGAGCACAGCGCCTATTTTTTCACCTAAACGATATTCTTCTCTGTCACCTAAAAGCATTGATGGACGGACACACACAAAGTTCTGAAAACCAAGCGATTTCATCTTTTTTTCTAAGTCTCCTTTGGTTCTGAGGTAAAAATTTGAAGAGTCAAAATTTGCCCCAACTGACGAAACTAAGATGAATTGTTTTACACCATTTACTTTGGCAATTTTCGCAATTTCGTAGGGATAAGTACAGTCAATTTTATACTGCGCTTCTTTTGAACCTGCTTTTTTTAGCGTTGTACCCATCGCACAAAATAAATCATCTCCCACGATTTTTGAAGCATCTAATTTATCAAAATCAATTATCTCTTGGATTAGTTTTGAATGGATAATATTAAGCGGTTTACGTAACAATAAAACAATTTTTGAATACGCTTGGTTTTCCAAGAGCTGTTTGACGAGGGTACTCCCTACCAAACCCGTAGCACCTATAATGATGGCTGTTTTCATGGGTAAAAAGGTTTATACTGTTTAATTTTTCAACGGTTCATGTTCAGGTTATTTTGCCATAAACACTTTGGGTATTTTCAATGGAACAATTTTAATTGAAAATTAATTACAAATACTTCTACAACAATTTCCAGCTAATTCCCCATTTCGCCAAGCGATAACGCATCGAAACCCGAAGCACGCCCAAGCCATACTTTGAACTACGGGCAAAATTGATAGAAGATGCTTCATCGAAATATTTGGTTGGACACGTAACTTCCGCAATTTCAAAGCCTTTCCAAAAGATTTGAGCAATCATTTCGTTATCAAATACAAAATCATCACTACATTTTTGGAAGGGTACTTTTTCTAAAACCTCTCTCGAAAAAGCTCGATAACCCGTGTGATATTCGGATAATTTCTGGGATAACATAATATTTTGAAAAAGCGTCAAAAAACGGTTTGCGATATATTTATACATCGGCATTCCACCCTTCAATGCGCCTTTTCCTAAAATTCTTGAACCAAAAACGACTGGGTAAAGGTCATTGCCAATAATCGTAATCATAGCGGGCAACAAGAGGGGAGTATATTGGTAATCTGGGTGAACCATGATCACAATATCAGCACCCAATTCAAGGGCTCTTGTATAGCACGTTTTTTGATTGCCACCGTAGCCTTTATTGACATCATGGCGAATTATATGATTGATTCCCAGAGATTTAGCAACTTCTGAGGTGTTATCGGGACTATGGTCATCGACCAAAATAACCTCATCAACAAGGTCGAAGGGAATTTCATTATAAGTTTTTTCGAGGGTTGATGCTGCTTTGTATGCAGGCATCACAACAACGACCTTTTTATTTTTATACATTTGCCTAATCCGAATCTAAAATTCGGAAATCTTGTTAATGAATTATAAATTACAATATTTTATCAACAAATTAGATACCAAGAAATATGATTTGCTATTTTCTTGGATTAATAAATAAAAATCAACCTAAAAGTGGCACAAAATAAATTACAAAAAATACTTAAATCATATCAAAAAAGACTCATCAATCTGACTTCAAGGAATAAATCTTTGTTGTTATTAAACCTCTCCGCCGAACAGTTTTTAGATATTCATGAACTTGATTTTTTACAAAATAAACCTTCATTTAACCTTATAGAGCAATTAATCGCTCAAAAAAACACCATTTCTCTTTGCGAAATTCATGACCCACGCTTTGAGCGAGTAAACGAAGTAAGTAAGCGTTTACGCAAAATCTCGAGAACTGAAAAATTCATCGAAGAAGAACGGGGTTCGGAAGATTTATACGTGGGTTATCCCATTATCAAAGGCAAGTTTTCGGATGGAACGGTGGTACGTTGTCCATTGCTGTTTTTTCCTGTTACGATTGTTCAAAAAGATGCCCAAATTTGGCAATTACAAACCAGAGATGAGTCAATTACGCTCAATCGTAGTTTCCTTTTAGCTTATTCACACTTTAATCAACGCCAAATTTCGGACGAATTTTTGGAACATAGTTTTGAAGATTTTTCAAAAGATTCGCTCGAATTCAGAACGCAATTATACGAATTTTTGAAAGATTCTCCTCTGAAAATTGATTTTAATAAAGAGTTGTTTGTCAATGGGTTACATCATTTTGAGAAGCAATTGAAATCAGATTTAGACCTTTCTGAAAATAACGGAGAATTGAAATTATACCCCCAAGCAGTTTTAGGAATTTTCCCCCAAGCAGGTTCATTTTTAGTGCCTGATTATGAAGAATTGGTAGAAAAGAGTTTGCAGTTGGCAGAAGTCAGTGAGCCATTAGACGAAAATGAAATTATGGAAGGTTTAGAGTCGCTTTTCCCTGATCCACAATTCACTAATTCTCTAAATGCTAAGCCCAAAGAAGAAAATCTACTAACTCCTTTTGCCGTTGATGCTTCGCAGGAATTGGCTTTGCAACAAATAAAATCTGGGACATCGATGGTAGTTCAAGGACCGCCTGGCACGGGAAAATCTCAACTAATTTGTAATCTGATTGCGGATTTTACGGCTCGTGGCAAAAAAGTTTTGGTCGTTTCTCAAAAACGGGCTGCCCTTGATGTCGTACAAGAACGCCTCACACGGGCCGGAATGAGACCTTTTGTTGGCAATGTACATGATTTTAAAAATGACCGTAAAACCTTATACGCTCAGATTTTGAATCAAATTGAACAAATCGAAGATTATCAAAAGCAAAATCAGAGCCTTGATGCGATTTTTTTAGAAAGAAATTTTACCCAAGAAAGTCGTCAAATTGATAAAATTTCGGATACTTTGCAGGAATTTAAAGATGCCCTTTTTGATGTTTCAGTATGTGGTGTTTCGGTGAAAGAATTATACTTAACAAGTTCGCCAAATCAACCCTTTTTGAATTTGAAAGAAGATTATAAACAGTGCAAATTTAATGAAATAGATGATTTTTTGAAGAAATTTGACCGGTATTTTGTCTATCAAAATAAACTTTCTTCTTCCGAATTCGCTGACTCGTCCGCCGTGGTCAGTGTCCCCACTGACCACAGTCCCGAATTTTGGCAAAATAGATTATCTTTCCAAAACCTCCAATATTCAGAAATATCACAGATTTTGAAGGTTATTCAAGACGTACATAATTTTGTACAAAACCTTGAAAAGCAATCTTTTGAAATTTTCCAAAAGCCAATAAATTTTCAAGAATTAGAAAAGATTTCTGGTGAAAAAGAGCGTTTGCAAAACTTACTATTGACCCTTGGAAATGAGAAAATACATCAAGTTTTTAGTAGAAATATTCAAGAAAAAATTAAACTCAACACCGCAAAAATAAGCGAATTAGAAGTGCAAGTATCCCAATTTTTTGCAGGTCAAGGCATTGAAATTACCTTACCAAGCACTCATTTATTATCTTTTCTGTCAAAATTAAATCAAGCAATCGACACAAAATCTAATGTGATTGGGGGATTAATTTGGGGTATTTTTTCAAAGGAAAAGATTGATATTCAGAATGTTACGATGGCGAATGGTTTAAGTCTTTCGTTAGAAGATTTACAAAAATTACAACAAAGAATTCAAAATCGTATTGGTTTAGAAAAATGGTGGAACGAATGGGAATATTTGTTCGGTGAATCGGTTAATAATGAAGAACCTATATGGTTACGCAAAGGCTATCGTTGGTTTGAACGTCATTTTCAACAATTGTATCAAGCCGAAAAAGTGAATAAAATTTGGAAACCTTTGGTGAAAATATTGCCCTTGTTGTCTGTCTCTCTACAAATGGTTACATGGAACGACTTTCAAAAGCAAATCAATTTTCTAATTCAACAATCACAGCAATTAATTGATAATCAGGTAGTTTGGAATAATTATTTGTCAAAAAAGCAAATTGATATTATCAGCAAATCAAAAGATTTAGTGAACATTAATGCTTACCTAAAAGAAAATTTCGATTTGATGCAAGAATCGGATTCGTTAAAGGCATCTTTTAGTAATTCGGAGTGGTCGATGATAGAATTGTTTTTATCCGAAAAAGAACCTTTATTTAGTTTTATCAACAGTTTGAAATTGGCTTGGATTGAAAATATTGAAGATAAATATCCAATTTTAAGAAGCGTTAGTTCTTTAAAAATGAATCAGTTAGAAATTGATTTGCAAGATTCAGTTCAGAAAAAACAAACCTTAAGTCAGGAAATTTTATTGTTGAAATTGCGAGAATTAACGTATCAAAATTTAGAGAAAAATCGCCTTCAGAATACCATAACTTACCGTGATTTAAAACATCAAGTGGGTAAAAAGCGAAAACTTTGGTCAGTTCGAAAATTAATTACTGAATATTCGGAAGAAATGTTCAAAATTGTTCCGTGTTGGTTGGCTTCTCCCGAAACGGTTTCGGCAATTTTCTCGCTCGAACCCAATTTCGATTTAGTGATTTTTGATGAGGCTTCACAATGTTTTGCTGAACAAGGTATTCCTGCATTATACAGGGGTAAGCAAGTAGTCATTGCGGGCGATTCCAAACAATTGCAACCCAATGATTTATACCGAGTTAGGTTTGAAAATGATACGGACGACGACCCTGAATTGGAAGTGGATTCGCTCTTGGATTTGGCTTGTCAGTATTTGCCACAAACGCAATTAAGAGGTCATTATCGAAGTAAATCTTTGGATTTAATAGATTTTTCTAATCAATATTTCTATCAAAATACTTTATCGTTATTGCCTGATTTTCAAGAGATTAATCTTCAAAAACCAGCTATTGTATTTTTAAAAGTTGAAGGCGTATGGGAAAATAGTACCAACCAAATTGAGGCAGAAAAGGTCATTGATTTAGTCAAAAATATCAATCAAACTTCTCCCGAAAAATCAATTGGAATTGTCACTTTTAACTTCAAACAGCAGGGCTTAATTCAGGATTTATTGGAAGTTGATAAGATAAATCACGAACAGGCTATTTTCGTAAAAAACATCGAAAATGTACAGGGAGATGAACGAGATATTATCATCTTTTCCATCGGATATGCACCTGATGCAAAAGGTAAAATGGTCATGCAATTTGGTTCTTTAAATGGACAAGGTGGAGAAAATCGCTTGAACGTGGCCGTTACTCGTGCGAGAGAAAAAATATACGTTATCAGTAGTATTTTGCCGAATCAATTACGAGTCGAAGAAGCTCAAAATGAGGGTCCAAGATTACTGAAAAGTTATTTGGAATATGCCTTAAAAGTATCAGAAGGAAATTATAAACCGCAAGCCCAGCCTTCAGAAAATTATCGGGCTGAATGGTTATTGAAAGAGCAACTTATTCATGGAGTGGTCAGTGTGGACACTGACCACGGCTTTTATATCAAAGAATTACCATTTGCTGATATAACCGTGAAAAATTTAAAAAATTACGAATCATTAATCTTGACGGACGATGATTTATACTACGAACACCTTTCGCCAAAGGAAACATTCGCTTACATTCCTGCTGGTTTACGGGCAAAAGGTTGGAAATTTGAAAGATTTTTTAGTCGTAATTTTTGGAAAAAATCAATTGATGAAAAGTGACGGCAAGTCTCATCGGCGTTCCATCATCATCACCCTAATTTAGCAATATGAAAAATATTATCCTCCATCTTCGCATACCCTTTTCATTATTCCTCATGCCAGTTTTCTGGTTTGCGGTTAGTCAATCTCAAAACCCCGATTGGGGTATTACGGCAGGGCTTTTTGTGGTCTTGCATTTGCTGATTTATCCAGCCTCAAATGCGTATAATAGCTATTTTGATAAAGATGAAGGCTCAATTGGCGGACTCGAAAATCCTCCCCCTGTCAATATTAAATTATTCTATGTTTCATGGGTTTTGGACATCGTGGCAATTATTATAGCGTACTTCCTCGGAGGTTGGATTTTGAGTGTGGCTTTGATTATTTATAGTTCTATTTCAAAAGCTTATTCTAATGATAAAATACGGCTAAAAAAATACCCAATTATTAGTTGGTTAACGGTGGGTGTTTTTCAAGGAGCATTCACATATTTAACTGTTATTCAAGCCGTTGATAAGATTCCATTGAGCGAAATTTTACAAAATAAATACCTTTTTCCAGCCATTTTGAGTAGTTTAAATCTCTTAGGATTTTATCCCATGACTCAAATTTATCAGCACGAAGAAGATGCACGTAGAGGCGATATGACAATGAGTAGATTATTGGGAATTAGAGGAACTTTCATCTTCACAGCGAGTATTTTTCTTTTTGTTACGATTGAATTTTTCTTCTATTTTAAAGGCGTTCAAATCTATCATTTTCCCGCTTTTGCCGTTTACCTTTTAGTGATGTCTCCCGTGTTGATTTACTTCAATTTATGGTTTTTAAAAGTGCTTAAAAACGAAAACCAAGCTGATTTTTACCACACAATGCGGTTAAATATGCTTGGTTCAGTTTGCTTGAATTTATTTTTTATTTTGTTGTTAATCTCAATTAGGTAATTTATCCCGTAAAAGCCCGAATACCCAAGTACCCGTAACAGCAGAGAGCAACGTCACTGTAATCACGCCAAAACCACTCCCAATCTGAGCAAAAAGTGGACCTGGACAAGCGCCAGTTATCGCCCAGCCGAAGCCAAAAATTAGCCCTCCATAAATTTGTCCTTTTTGGAAGGTTTTAGGAGTAATACTAATTTTTTCACCTGATACAGTCTTAATATTCAGTTGTTTAATTAATTGAATAGAGATCATACCCACCACCACAGCCGTACCAATTACGCCATACATGTGGAAGCTAGTAAGCCTAAACATTTCTTGAATTCTGAACCAAGAAATGATTTCAGATTTGACGGCAATAATGCCAAAAAACGTTCCTGCAAAAATGTATTTTAAGTTTTTAAGAATCATGTTATTTGTGAGTAATACGGTTGCTTCAAGCTTACAGTATATTAAAGCGTTAGTAAAAAAGGTAAAATTAACCAAGTCATCACGAAGCCACCGATCATAAAACATATCGTAGCAATCATAGATGGAACTTGTAGATTAGACAAGCCCATGATGGCGTGTCCAGAAGTGCATCCTCCCGCCCAGCGAGTTCCAAAACCGACTAAAAATCCTCCTAACACCATGAAAATAAAGCCTTTTAGCGTTAATAGATTCTTGAAATTGAACAAATCTGTGGGTAATAATCCAGAAAAATCTTTGATACCCAACGCTGCTAACTCTTGTTGGGTTTGCGGGTTAATCACGATGGCGTTTGGATTTGAAAGCAATGAGTTACCAATAAATCCACCTAAAACGATACCTGCCACGAAAAATAAATTCCACGAATCTTTCTTCCAATCGTATTTAAAAAAATCAATATTTGCGGGAAAACAAGCCGCACAAACCTGTCTGAGCGTAGAGGAAATCCCGAAAGATTTATTGCCCAAAATCAATAAAATTGGGACGGTCAAGCCAATCAAAAGCCCTGAAATTGACCAATGCCAAGGCTGACGAAGTGTTTCTAATATGTTCATTATGAATAATTAGTTGGATATAAAATAGCTGTTATTACGACCGAAGGAAAGCAATTTGTTAGCCTACGGGCGATGAATTTTAAATAAAAATAATGATTGATTCAATTAAAGGCAATTATTTTTCTTATGTATGGAAATTACTTATGTTCAATCTATAAATGTAAAAATCATGTTCGTAGGCATAACAATAATACTCATCAATTGGGTTATGTTTTTCTTCTTTTTGAAGGACAAAAAGTTTTACCCAGCCATCTGTAAATTTTACTGGACATTAGCCATCATTTTCATTCCCTTTTCATGGATTTTGTTTTTGCTTTGGGGTTTGAAGGCTCATACTTTGCAAGAATAGTAATTTTATAAAATTCCAGTCGCAACAATCGCCCCAAACCCACCTTGAATATCCACTACATTATCATAACCCCTTGATTTTAAAATACTTGAAGCCACCATCGAACGGTATCCACCTGCACAATGGATATAATTTGTCTCATCTTTGTCAAACTCCGCCATCAATTCAGAAATCTGTGCTAAAGGAATATTTTCAGATTCTTTGATGTGTCCAGCCTCAAATTCGGTGGTTTTTCTTACGTCTTTTATCGTCAAATGGTTATCTTTTCGGTAAATATCCGCAAAGGTTTCCGCCGAAATTGATTCAACTTCATCAACCTCTTTTCCTGCCATTTTCCAGGCCTCAAAACCCCCTTTCAAATACCCTAAAACGTTATCATAACCTACTCGTGCAAGGCGTTTTATTACTTCTTCTTCACGTCCTTCATCCGCCACAATCAAAATTTCCTGCTGAATATCCCTTACGAGTGTACCCACCCAAGGGGCAAAGTCACCATCAATCCCAATAAAAATTGACCTCGGAATGAACCCTACCCGAAACATTTCTGGCTTGCGAGTATCAATAATTAAGGTGTCAATTGTATTCGCCAAATCCTCAAATTCATGAGGAGTAAGCGGTGTCAATCCTCGCTCCATTACGCCCGTAACATCCTGACTACCAGTCTTATTTAACAATACATTCTTTGGAAAATAAAACGGCGGTGGTGTTAATCCTTCCGTTACTGCCACGATAAATTGTTCCTTCGTTTGTGGTTGCAAAGCATAATTTACTTGCTTCTGATGCCCCAAAGTATCAGAAGTTTCCTTTGACATATTCTTTCCACAAGCCGAACCCGCCCCGTGTGCAGGATACACAATAATATCATCCGCCAAAAGCATGATTTTTTGATTGAGCGAATCATATAAATGCCCCGCTAAATCTTCTATGGTCAGCGAGCCATTTTGTGCTAAATCTGGGCGACCAACATCACCAATGAAAAGGGTGTCTCCCGAAAAAAGAGCAATTTGTTTCTTGTTTTCATCCAACAACAAAAAACAACTCGATTCCATCGTATGCCCAGGGGTATGCAAGGCTTTTATCGTTACATTCCCCAACTTAAACTCTTGATTATCAGTGGCAATAACCGCATCAAACTTTGGATTTGCCTTTGGTCCATAGATAATTGGAGCGTTGGTTTTTTGGGATAATTCTACGTGTCCAGACACAAAATCAGCGTGAAAATGCGTCTCGAAAATGTACTTTATCGTTGAATTATTTCGCTTGGCTTTTTCGATGTACGAATTTACCTCACGCAAAGGGTCAATAATGGCAACTTCTCCTGCCGACTCAATATAATATGCACCTTGAGCCAAACAGCCCGTATAAATTTGTTCTACTTTCATGGTATTTAGTACGGAAATATTTCCCGTACATTAATTCATTTTCTTTGAAAAGTACAAAAAGTAAAATTTTGTACTGTCTTAAAAGGTGTCTCATGATTTTCATTGATACACCTTATTTTTTCAAAATTTTCCTTGAATTTATCCGTCATGGATTCTTCTGAATATTGCTTGATTTCTAAACCGCTACATTGGGTTGGTCCTTGTTCCGAGAATGTTCCAACACTCAAAAAGCCTTCATTTTTAATGTTTGTTTTGGCAATGGAAAGATAGGCTTCAATTTGTCCATTTTCTACCAAAAAGTGAAATGCTGCACGGTCATGCCAAATGTCATATTTTTTAGTATTATCTTGATATTCAGTTATATCTGAAACAATCCATTCAATTTTACTGGCAGATTTACCCAATCTTTTTTTTGCTTTTTCAAGGGCTTTTTCTGAAATATCCAAGACTGTAATATGCTCAAAACCATCTTTCAATAAATAATCGACTAAATAACTATCTCCACCACCAACATCAATAATTTGGGCCGTTTTGGGTAAATTCAAAGAGCGAATAAACGCCAAAGAAGTGGTAGGGACTTCTTGAAACCAACTTACATCAGTAGGGTTTTTTGAGGTAAAAACATTCTCCCAATGCGATTTTTTGTTATTCTCCATTCTTAGAAAAGTTAAAAAATAGTTCGTTACCTTCTCTCGGCTTTACCGAATTATTACAAGGCTCTAAAAGATTGATTTTGAAAGTGTTTGAAAATAAATCTAAATACTCCTCCCTACTTCCACCAAAAGGAGGATTATTTGGAAATTGTACACCAAAAAGCAAGCCCACTAATTTTCCATTTTTATTTAATAATTCACACATTTTCTGAACGTATTTTGGGCGTAAAAGGGGGGCTAAAGCACAGAAAAAAGTCTGTTCTAAAATTAGATCGTATTTGCTTGAATGGGTAAAAAAATCAGCACAAATAATTTTAATATTCTGATATTCAGTCATATATGACTGCATTTTTTCCACTACCAAAGGTGCAAAATCAATAACTGTTACGTCCTGAAAACCTTGTTTTAATAAATATTCAGCCTCGTATCCACTGCCACAACCTGGAATTAAAATACGAAGATTTTTATCCGTTAATTGGTCGATGTACGCCTTTAAAGGAGATGAAATTGTTTTCAAATCCCAGCCAGTTTCTTCCGCTTCGTAGCGGTTATTCCAGTAATCTTTTGAGAGGAAATCTGTCATTTTTTGAGTGATGAGTTATGAGTTTTTATCAAATTAACTCAAAAACAATTAATTTTACGATTTGGAATATTAAGAATACTGTAATTTTTTTATAAATTCATAACTTGTAATTCATAACTATTTCATTACCAGTTCTTTAATTAAAATACAGGTTCCCATCAACAACGTAAACCATCCGAAGACAGGTTTCAATTGTTGGTTATCCAAACGTTTTGAAAGGGTTGTGCCAATTAATACGCCAACAAGTGCCAAGCCAATAAACGTTCCCAGAAAAGTCCAATTCATTTCGTGTTTGCCGAGGTCGCCAGTAAAACCAATTAAGGAATTTATGGCAATAATCATTAACGAAGTCCCAACGGCCAATTTCATCGGAAGTTTTACAAAATTGGTCAAAACTGGAATAATTAAAAACCCGCCGCCAACGCCCACAAAGCCCGTTAGTGTACCTACAACCAAGCCTTCTACGAAAATTAAACTATAATTTACTCGTCTCATAGCCTCCGAAATATCATCGACCTCCTGCCTTTTCCGAATCATTGACCGTGAAGCCAAAACCATTAAAAGCGCAAAAGTTAACATGATTAAGGTATTTTTTGTTAAAATAAAATCGCCGAATCGTGCAATTTCATTGGGAATCAGAGGCATAAAATATTTACGAGTGGCAAATACCATGATAAAAGATGGAAACGAAAAAAATAATGCCGTTTTCGGACTTGCTAAGCCTTTTCTAAGATAATTAATGGATGCTAATGCCGAAGTAGCACCCACAATAAGTAATGAATATGCAGTTGCCAAAGCGGGGTCAATCTGAAAAATATAAACTAAAACAGGGACGGTTAAAATTGATCCACCACCCCCTAATAAACTGAGTAACAGTCCGATAACTGCTGCTAAAATATAGCCTATTAAATCCATAGAGTAATATAAATATATGTTAATGTTTTCATGTATTTAGCAAAAAAAAGTTAATAATTACAATCACAATGTTCAATGCACTCGATTAACTTCATTACGTCCCGTTCTTTCAAAGAATAAAAAACATTTAACCCATCTTTTTCGGAACGCAAAATTCCCTTTAATTTCATGTTAATCAAATGGTGGGAGAGGAGCGACTGTTCACATGCCAAGACATCACAAATATCGTTAACTGACAATTTTTCGTTTTGAGAAAGTAAATCCACAATCGCCAGACGAGTGGGATGGGCAACGGTTTTCAGAATAAAAGCCGCTTTTTCGAGTTTTTCTTTGTTTATTTGGTAGGCTATCGTTGCCATTTTAATTGATGATTTTGATTTAGTTTGCAAATATATATTAATATATTTTCATATATTAATATTATATAAAAATGTTTCTACTTATCTCCACCGATTTCAAAAACTCGTTTTTATCCAAGCCTAAATCAACTTCTTGATCATCAAAGTATTGTATCATATTTTGAGTATTAATATTTCCAACCAATTCATCTTCTGCCATCGGGCAACCACCAAAACCGCCAATTGCTCCATCAAAACGACGACATCCTGCTTGATATGCCGACTCAATTTTCATCTGCCAAGTATCGTTCGTGGCATGAAAATGAGCCCCAAATTCAATATTTGGATATTGAGAAATTAAATTTGTGAAAAGTTCTGTAATAGTTCGTCTATTAGCCACACCAACAGTATCAGAAAGTGAAATACTTTTGATGCCTAATTGACTCATTTTCTCCGCCCATTTCGCCACAATTTCTACATTGTAAGCATCGCCATAAGGATTTCCAAAACCCATCGGAAAATAGATAACTAATTGTTTATTAGACTTTTGGCATAGGTTTTTAATTGTCTCAACCGTTTTAAAAGCTTCTGAAATTGAACTATTGGTATTGCGTTGTTGGAAGGTTTCGGAGATAGAAAATGGAAAACCTAAATACTGAATTTTCTCAAAACCAACGGCCGTTTCAGCACCACGAACGTTAGCAATTATGGCTAATAATTTGGTGTTTGTTTGGTCTAAATCAAGTCCTTCATATACTAAAGCGGTATCGGCCATTTGTGGAATAGCTTTCGGAGAAACAAAGCTGCCAAAATCAAGCGTATCGAAACCTACTTTCAATAATTGGTTTAAATATTCAATCTTTTTTTCAGTTGATATCCAATTTGACCAGCCTTGCATGGCATCACGGGGGCATTCGATGATTTTTATATTTTTCATTCGATAAATATAGCTTTTTAAGTTGAAAATAATTTTCAACGTTCAAATTACTAATTTCAATCTTAATATTTTAGATAACCGAATCCAATTCTATAATATTTATCGTATGTAAGAGGATAGCCGTTCATTAGGCATAATTTTTGACGTTACAAACCAAAGATTATTTTGTTAATTTTAACTATTTCGAGCTAAAATTTGGATTATTCCGTAAAATACTTTTTTAAGGAAAGTCTAAACGAATAATGTATTGTTAATATTTGTTAATGGTAATTAATTTTTTTGGTATTTTGTTGTGAAATAATACAACAACCACTATCTTTGGTTTAGCCTTTCGGGAATATCCCATGAAAGAACAAGCATTGTCACTAAAAAAAATAAAAAAAGATACAATTTGAATAAAAGCTTTACGTTAACTAAATAGATTTATCAAAATGGAAAAAGTCCATGTTAACGACAGTGAACTTGTATCACTTTATATCAAAAATAGTGACGAAAAAGCCTTCGAAACGCTTGTTCGCCGTTACAAATCCAAAGTTTATACCACGATTTATTTGATTGTTAAGGATACCTTCGTAGCCGAAGATTTAATGCAAGATGTTTTCATCAAAGCAGTAGATGTTTTACGTTCAGGAAGGTATAACGATGAAGGTAAATTTTTGCCATGGGTGCTTAGAATAGCGCATAATATGGCAATTGATTATTTTCGTCGTGATAAACGCTATCCAAATGTTGTATTTGAAGATGGTAGTAGTGTATTCAACACGCTTGATTTTGCTGAGGACTCTTACGAGGAAATCCAAATCCGTGAAGAATCGCACGCTCATCTGAGAAGCCTGATTAAAATGCTTCCCGACACGCAGAGAGAGGTTTTAGTAATGCGTCATTATGAGGACATGAGTTTTCAGGAAATTGCCGATGCTACTGGAGTGAGCATCAATACAGCACTTGGAAGAATGCGTTATGCGTTGATAAATCTACGCAAAATGATGAGCAAACATTCTCCAAGCTATGATACAAACCTTTACGCAGCATGATGTTATCCGTTACGTCTATCAAGAAACAACGGAAGCAGAAGACCTTTTGATTCAGGACGGATTCGTCCATGACCCCGAAATGTTAGAATTTTATTTAGATATGCTCGATGTGAAAGCAGGTCTTGATAAAAGTTATCGTCAACCTTCCGAACATAGTGTAGATAATATACTTGCGTACTCAAGGAACCATGAAAAGAGCCATCAATTCCATGCTGTTTAGCATGGGTTGATGGCTCTTTATAATTCATCTTTACAACCGTAGCGTTTCATGATGTTCCAAGAAATCTTGGTATGTTAATGCTATGCCTTCTTGTAATTCTATTGTGTGCTTCCACCCTTGAGCGTGAAGTTTTGATACGTTTATCAGTTTGCGAGGCGTACCGTCTGGTTTATTGGTATCCCAAATTAAATCACCCTCAAATTTCACTATTTTACAAACGGTCTCGGCTAATTCCTTGATGGTTACGTCTTTGCCCGTTCCAACGTTTATAAACTCGGGTTCGCTGTAATTTTCCATCAAATACACACAGGCTTCAGCAAGGTCGTCGGCGTGTAAAAATTCACGCATCGGCGAACCCGTTCCCCAAAGCGTAACGGATGCACTTCCAGTGGTTTTTGCTTCATGAAACTTACGAATCATCGCTGGCAAAACGTGAGAATTTTGAAGGTCATAATTATCATTGGGTCCGTACAAATTAGTCGGCATTACTGATATAAAATCACATCCGTATTGTTTTCTGTAGGCTTCACAAAGTTTAATTCCTGCAATTTTGGCGATAGCGTAAGGCTCATTGGTTTCTTCCAAAAATCCACTCAAAAGATATTCTTCTTTTAAAGGTTGTGGGGCAAGTTTTGGATAAATACAAGACGAACCCAAGAACATCATTTTCTCCACTTTCGCCTCATAAGCACTATGAATGACGTTATTCTGGATGGCTAAGTTTTCGTATAAAAAATCAGCTCGGTAGGTGTTATTAGCAATAATGCCCCCTACTTTTGCGGCTGCTAAGAAGACGTATTCTGGTTTTTCGGTTTGAAAAAAAACTGAAACGGCTTGCTGATTGCGTAAATCAAGTTCTTTGGAGGTACGAAGGACAAAATTGTGAAATCCTTTTTCTTGTAATTTCCGATGTATTGCCGACCCGACCATGCCTCTGTGTCCTGCAATATAAATTTTTGAATCTTTTTCCACGTATGAGTTGAATGTTTGTGCGTTTTGGCGAAATGGCTTGAATATTGTTATCTTTAATCAAGAATAAAATTCGTAATTTTCCGTTTTACAAAGATAATACATTCGCTTTAATCATTCTTTCAATGAAACTTTTTTCTCAATTATTAGCATTAATATTCTTGCTACTCGCACTCAATTCTTTTGGGCAAGTGGAGGACGAATTTAAGACTAAAGCTAAGCCCAAAACCGATACTTCTGCCAAGAAAAAGGCGGGGCTTTTGGGTGGTTTGATTCAAACGGATATTTTAGATAACATCAAAAATGCCAAAAAGACGATTAAGGACGTAAAAGAAGATATTAAAAATAATAAGGATGAATTCAAAAGACTTAAAGGCGAAGCGGGTGACCTTTCGGAGGATTTAGGCTTAAAAATTGGGAAGTCGAAAAAGAAAACAAAGGTTAAGAAAAAGCCAAAAGATGAATACGAAGATATTAAGTTTGAACTTCGGATTGGCGAGTATGGTTCAGGAACGAGATTGACGGTCGAAGAGATTAATGTGCTACGAAATCCTGATGAAGCCGAACCAAGTATTTATGCCAAAGAAATTTGGTGGTATGATCCTAAATTAAGACGGGTTACTAACGTACCAAGAAAAGATAAAGATTACGGTGAAATTTGTCATGGACCCTATAAAAAGTATGTAAACGATGAGTTAGTTGAGGAAGGATATTTTTATGTGGGGGTAAAAGATGGACGTTGGGAAACCTATAATCATGAATATATTTTATTATCAAAAGAAAAATATCGTGATGGTTTTTTGGCGGATTCGAGGATTACTTATTACGATAAAGAAGAAACTAAAGTAAAGGAAGTGATACCGGTAAAATTCAATAAAGTAACGGGCGATTATCGGTCTTTTTATATTGCAGGGCAATTGAAAGAAGAAGGTAAATTTGATGATAGCGTGAAGGTAGGGCGTTGGCGAGAATATCATCAATTTGGTACTGGAGGGCGTTTAAAGAAGGAAACTTTGTATGCAAAAGATAAATTTGACTTTACACCCGCCGAGGTTTTGGTGGAACGAGATGATAAAGGAAAAATTATTTATGAAGCGCCGAAGAAAGTGAAAAAGAAGGAGGATGAGGATAATTGAGTTGTTGTTCTTGTTAATTAAAGGAGGTTATTGAAATTTAATTCAGCGACCTCTTTTTTCTGTGTATTTCCACTAACGATGGGGATAAAACTAAAGCAATTCTTTTCAATTTAATGTTAAAATGGATCATAATTATGAAATGTTGTTTCAGTTCCTGTTGTATCATTGATGCCATTGTTGGTATTTTTCCACCAACAAAATTGGCGGAAACACCTTTAGTATTAAACGATGAACACCAAAAAAATACTCCTTTTTACTTATCAAAAAATTTACTTATTTGCTTTCAAATACCATTATTTTGAAAGCAAATATTTCTCATAAAAAAAGTCCCTCCAAAACAATTTGAAGGGACTTTTTTTACAAACTAAACCAATATTTTACAAATCAACGGCGCAACCGTAAGCTGCTTCAGTTGCTCCTTTGATGGCTTCTGAAATCGTTGGATGTGGGTGAATTGAAGTCATAATCTCGTGAGCGGTTGTTTCTAAACGACGAGCTACGACTACCTCCGCAATTAATTCAGTTACATTGTATCCAATCATATGTGCTCCTAAGAGTTCACCGTATTTTGCATCATAAATCACTTTCACAAATCCGTCTCTTGCGCCTGCTGCCGTCGCTTTTCCAGAGGCTACGAATGGAAATTTACCCACTTTAATTTCATATCCTGCTTCAATCGCTTTCTTTTCAGTTAAACCTACGGAAGAAATTTCTGGTGTGCAGTAAGTACATCCTGGAATATTAGAATAATCCAATGCTTCGACGTGATGTCCCGCAATTTTCTCAACGCAAATGATGCCTTCCGCAGAAGCTACGTGTGCAAGGGCTGGCCCAGGCGTAGCGTCACCGATAGCATAATATCCTGGCACGTTGGTTTGGTACCATTTATCCACCGTGATTTTACCTTTATCAGTCGTAATGCCTACTTCTTCCAAGCCAATATTTTCAATATTTGCGATGACACCCGCCGCAGAAAGTACAATATCACAATCGAGTGAAATGTTGCCCGTTGGTGTTTTTACGGATACTTTACAGCCTTCACCTTTGATATCAACGGCTTCAACGGTTGAACTTACGTGGATGACCACGCCCATTTTTTTGTATTGTTTTGCCAATTCTTTTGAAATGTCTTCATCTTCAATCGGCACAACGTTTGGCATAAATTCTACAATGGTTACTTTCGTTCCCATCGCTGCGTATACATAGGCAAATTCAACGCCAATTGCTCCGGAACCAATAATTACCATTGATTTTGGCTGGGTTTCTAAGGTCATTGCCTTGCGGTATTCGACCACTTTCACGCCATCAATCGGAATGTTTGGTAAGGCTCTTGCTCTTGCACCCGTAGCAATCATGATGTTTTTTGCATCATAAACGGTTACTTTTCCGTCGTTGGCATTTACTTCAACTTTCTTGTTTTTCAAGGCTTTTCCGTTGCCCATAATAACGTCAATTTTGTTCTTTTTCATCAAAAATTGAACGCCTTTCGACATTGAATCAGCCACGCCACGAGATCGTTTGATAACCGCTCCGAAGTCGGCATGAGATTCAGAAACCGTGATGCCATAATCAGCAGCGTGTTTGATATATTCAAAAACTTGTGCAGATTTTAATAATGCTTTTGTGGGAATACAGCCCCAATTAAGGCAAATACCACCCAAAGATTCACGCTCGACCACCGCACATTTCAATCCCAATTGTGAAGCTCGGATTGCTGCCACATATCCACCAGGACCAGAACCAATCACGATTAAATCATATACTTGTGCCATTTTGTTATATTTTAAGAGAATAATACAATTTTGAGGTACAAAGATAATCACATACTGAATAAGGAAGAGTTTTTTTTAAAAATGTATAAGTTTTATTCTATTTTGGCATTATTACTCATCAATTAAGATTCAATAAACCTTTATTTTCAGTATTTAGAGTCGATTAGAAAAGATAATAAAATAATTGAAAAAAATTAATTTATTTTGTGAAATTTAATATTGTTCTAAACAATAGATAAAGGCTTCTATTTTAAGTTTAGCGGAAATTAATAGTTCATATTTGAAAATCAATAATCATATTTATCATGAAAAAACTTTTTACCCTAATTGCTATTTCATTCTTCTTTTTTTCTCCACTTGTTTCCGAAGCTTCCCATTTTAGATACGGTCATATCACATGGACACGCACACCTGGCACAAGAACGGTAACTTTCACCGTTACAACCGCTTGGCGTTATGACTTCACAGAAACCATAAATTTAGATTTTGGTGATGGCACTACTTCTGGTTCAGCCGTAGGAACTGAAATACTGTATGTTCCTAATGATTACAGGGTGTATCAAACCCAGATTACGCATACTTATGCCACAGATGGGCCATTTACGGCCTCTTTTTATAGCTGTTGTCGAATATCAACGCTTCAAAATGGTGCAGATGATAATTTTTGGGTTTCCTCAGTTGTGTGTTTATCCAACAATAATTTAGGTTCTCCTACCTACACATCTCCCGTAATCATTGAGATGAATAGCGGAGGAAATAATCAATTTCAATTGGTAACATCCGAACCAGATGGTACGCCTATCACGTATTCAACTTCGGCAATTCAAGGGTTGAGTTACCTTCCAACGATTGGCTCAAATGTGGCTTCTGTGAGTTCTGCGGGAGTTATTTCCTGGAATACAACTGGTAGTTCGATTGGACAATTATACCAAATGAAGGTAGTAATGTCGGATGGCTGTGCAAAGTCAGAGATAGATTTTATTATTAAAATAGTTGCCTGCCCGCTTTCCTCCACCTTAACGGGGACTCAAACGATTAGTCAAGGGCAAAACGCTAATTTGAGCTTAACCTTTAACGGCACTTCGCCCCCTTGGACTTACCGATTATCGGGTACGAGTACGGATGTAACAACTTCAACATCCCCAACAACAATTACCGTAACACCCAGTGCTACCACTACTTATTCAATCACTTCGTTAAGTAGTAATTGCGGCTTAGGTACTCCTTCGGGAAGTGCCATTATTACGGTAACAAATCCGATTAGTTTAGTGAGTTGTTTACCACTTAACGGCAATGCTAATGATCAAATTGGCTCGAATAATGGCTTTATTTATGTGAATGGAGGAAGCAATTCTTATACCACAAATCGAAATGGAACGTCAACTTCTGCCCTTTCAATTAGTAATGGTTCTTACATAGAAATGCCAACGACTAATTTACTGAATAATTATTTCACTCATTCGATGTGGATATCACCTTTAAGTTTACCTATAAGCGGTAATAATAGTTATTTAGTTTCAATCGGAGGAATTGCTAATTCACAAGATATTTATATTGAAAATGCCTCTGGAACGTATAATTGGGTTTTTAAATCATCGGTTAATACGGGTATTGTAGAAATTAGATATCCAGCGAATTTAGTTGTGGGGCAATGGTATCACGTTGTAGCTGAAAAGAATTCGAGTACATTTCAGTTGTATGTAAATGGTGCTTTGGTTCAAAGTGCTTCGGCTACTGGACTTACTGCACTTTATTCAGCTTCTTCAATCGGAAGATTGGGTACGCAGAGTTCAGGTGTGGCTAATTTATTTAATGGTATAATTGATGATGTTCGCTTGTTTACTGGTGGATTGAATGCTTTACAAATAAACGCCTTATTCAATTCAACCCTTGATTGCCCGAGTATAATTGGTATTCCCCTCATTTCACTGACCAGTATTTCAAACAGTTCTCTTTGTAGAAATCAGTTAACTAACGTAAATTTTCAACAAAGCGGCGTAATTTCTGGCTCCACTTATACGGTTCAATTATCCGATGCAAACGGAAGTTTTACCAGTCCAATAAATATTGGAACTGGCACAGTTTCTCCCATTCAAGTTTCTATTCCGAGTACGGTTACAGCTTCAGGAACGGGCTTTTTGGTTAGGATTATTAACGGTGCTACAACCAGTACGAACATATTGCCGCTCACTATTTTACCAACTACAACAGCAATCATAACGGGTACAACCACTATTCTTGAAGGGCAAGCGGCTAATTTAAGTATTAGTTTAACTGGAACTGCCCCTTGGACTTATAGCATTTCAAATGGACAAAGCAGTACTTCTTATACAAGTTCAGCTGCTACTGCAACTCAGAGTGTTTCGCCACTTAGCACTACAATATATACACTCGCTAACGTAAGTGATAATGGTTGTGGCACTGGTACGGTTTCGGGAAGTGCTGTAATTACGGTAAATCCTGCTTTACAGTTATTGGCTTGTTATCCATTCAATGGTGATGCACAAGATAGCAAAGGAACGCACGGGGGAACTGTTAATGGGGCAACTTTAACAACTGACCGTTTTGGAAATGCCAATAGTGCTTACAGTTTTGATGGAAATAGTTATATTCAATTGGCTAATCCAGATGATTTCAAAAATAATACTTTTACTTATTCGGCTTGGGTAAATGCAAATGATTTACCTGGTTTAGAAGTAGCAAGAACTATTTTATCAATTGGAAACGATGGTGCAGACCAACATTTTAGACTGTTCAATTCAAGCGTAACATCTGGTCCTGCTTGGAATTTCAATTCTTATATTGGAAATGGAGTATCAACCCCACTACTTTTGTCCTATACTTCGGTTGTGGCAAATACTTGGATTCACGTTGTTGTAACCCGGTCTTTAACCGGAAGAAAGGTATACGTAAATGGTATTTTGTCAGTTAGTGATGTAGGCTTATCAAGTCCATATTATGCTACGCCAACTTTGGCTACAATTGGCTCAAGATATAATGGAATACAAAAGTTTTATGGCAAAATTGATGATGTTAAAATCTATAAAGGCACACTGAATGATGCACAAGTAACGGCTATTTATTTAGCAGAACAACAATGTCCAACTGTTGAAACAGGAGGATTAATAACGGCAACCAGTTTATCAACCAATGGCTCTTGTCCAAGTGGAAGCCTTAGTGTAAATGTGGTTACCAATAATATAGTAGCAAGTTCTGGAAGTCCACTAATTGTTCAGTTATCTAATTCGTCGGGATTATTTACAAGTCCAGTTCAGATTGGCTCGGGAACTTCAAGCACAATTTCGTGTAGTATTCCCACGAATACACCTGCTGGTAATTATAAAATTCGGGTTGTTTTTGGAACGTCTCCAAACCAAGTAATTAGCGTTAATAATTTACCATTAATCATCAAACAAGCGGTTACGGCTACTATTTCAGGAACATCAACAATCGTTAGTGGTGGCTCTGCTCCTTTAACCTTAAACTTCACTGGTAATGGGCCTTGGACGTACCATTTATCGGGTACTTCTACTGATATTTCAACTTCAATAACGCCAACAATCATCAATGTAAGTCCAGCATCAACAACAACTTACACCTTGTTGCTCGTCAGTAATGCTTGCGGAACAGGAACGACTTCTGGAAGTGCATTGATAACAGTAAGTGTACTACCACAGTTATTAGCATGCTATAAATTTGATGGAAATGCACAAGATTCAAAAGGAAATCATCATGGAATAGTAAACGGAGCAACTTTAACAACAGACCGTTTTGGGAAGGTAAATGCCGCTTATAATTTTGATGGCGGGAGTAATTATATTCAGTTGAATAATTCAACTGATTTTGGTATTACTGAATTTACATGGTCGGCTTGGGTAAATGCAAGCGTGTTAGCTACGCTGAATGTTCCAAAAACTATACTTTCAATTGGAAACAGTGCAGGAGATCAACATATCAATATGTATTATTGGGATATTAGTGGTCAATCTGGTTGGAACTATGGCTCTTATACAAGCCCAACAACCGCAGCACTACCTTATCTAATTTCATATAATTTTGTTTCAACAAATAACTGGGTCCATATTGCGGTTGTAAGAACACTAACTGAGAGGAAAATGTACATTAATGGGCAACTTGCTGTTGGTAATACAGCTGCTCCAGCATTTTATAACACTCCAATCTTAGCAATTATTGGTTCGAGATATAATGGAATACAAACTTTTAGTGGTAAAATAGACGACGTTAAAATCTACAACGGTGCATTAACCGATGATGATGTATTATTGCTCTACAATGAAGAACAAGGCGAATGCTCTTCTCCGTGTTCGGGGATGATATTTTCTGTAAATTCTGGTAATTGGAATTCACCTTCTACGTGGTCGTGTAGTAGAATTCCTGATTTGACAGATAAAGTTTTAATCAAAGCTGGACATACCGTTACAATTTCGGCAAATGATGCTAAAGCAAGAAAATTGGTCAATAATGGTCAGGTTTCTCTGGCAAATTCAACCAGCAAATTAACCTTTGGAGCAGCACCAACCCAAACAATAACTTATATCAGTCAGCCTGGGCCAATTAATGGCAAAGATGCAGAAGTAAGTTCTTACAATCCCACACTTACAAATCCTGATGCGAATTTTACCAATATTTTCGCTTGGACAATCAGTGGTACATCGAATATAAAAAGAGTTTATATGGGGTTTGATTTAGCTTCAATACCCACCAATGCGGTAGTTGATAGTGCTTTTTTATCCTTATATTTTAGTCAAGCATTTTTAGCAAGTTCACAAGGCTCTTTTTATACTGGACATATAGGTGACAATGCTTTTTTCATTAATCGTGTAACTGGCAACTGGGCTGAAAGTGGAATTTCGTGGAATACACAACCTTCGTTCACGAATACAAATCAAGTTTCAATTCCTGCATTTAGTAATTACAGACAGGATTATCAAAAAATGAATGTGAAGAATTTAGTGTCGGATATGGTAGCTAATCCTTCAAATAGTTTTGGGTTTATGCTGGGTCATCAAGTTGAATCTCCTTATAAAATCACCATTTTTACAACAAGTGAAGAAACAGATGCTTCCATCAGACCAAAACTGCAAATTTATTATCATTTACCTTAAATACAGTCTTAATTTACAAAAGCCTATTAAGCCAAAAGTTTAATAGGCTTTTGTTTTTCTGTATCTTTGCAAACCGCAAAATCATTGTCAATTATTGGACATTGCGTTTGATTAATAAGGTAAAAATCACTCATTATAATGAATAACTCAAGCAAAACAACTTTCGAGGAAACCAGTTATCAATCGCATGAATCTTGGTTTGCCAAACAATATCCAGACGAAGATAAAAGGTTGGAAACCATTAAAAAGTGGCAACAAAGCGTTGAAGATAAAACCGTAGATTATTGGATACACGAACAATTATTTCAATTAGCTAATCCTTTAATTAAACCCAACGAATCTTGGGTAACAGTTGGGGATGGCTATGGTTTTGATGCCAATTATTTTGCTCGAAAAGGTTGTAAAGTAATGGCTACGGACATTGGAGGAGCTTTTTTACCCTTAGTAAAATCGCAAAATTTGATTAATGACTATTCGGTTGAAAATGTAGAAAAACTATCCTTTGCCGATAATTCTTTTGATTACGCTTTTTGTAAAGAAGCCTTTCATCATTTTCCCCGTGCCTACATGGGCGTGTATGAAATGATTAGGGTTGCCAAAAAAGGGATTATTTTAATAGAACCCCAAGACCCGCTAACAAAAATGCCATTGATGTTGGCAATCAAGAATATTCTTGACCGTTTTGACCCAACCATTTTACAGAAATATTGGAAGAATAGATATTCATTTGAAGAAGTCGGGAATTATGTTTTCAAACTATCTGACCGTGAAATGGAGAAAATTGCGATGGGAATGAATTTGCCTGCTATTGCTTTTAAAGGGATAAATAACGCTTATTGGCAACCTGGTTTAGATACTGAAATTGCCAATGAAAAATCGGCCGCTTTTAGAAAAATTCTATCAAAACGTAAACGAGATAATTTTCTTTGTAAGTTAGGAATATTGCCTCATCAGGTACTGAGTGCAGTGATTTTCAAAACTTTACCCGATAATGAAACCATTCAAAAACTAAAAAATGATGGTTATTTGTACTACGAATTTCCGAAGAATCCATATTTATAGTTATGTCGATGCGACCGTCGTTCGGTTCGATAATTGATGCTCGATATTCGTAAAACTATTAATCCCACAAAGCCCTTTGATTAAAAAATCGAAGGGCTTTGTTTTTATCCCTATCTTTGCATTCCAAAAAAGAATTGGTAAAAACTTACATTATAAAACAATTTTCACGCATGACAAAAGACAGGTTCAATGACCTGAAAGCCAAAGTAGAGGCTTTGAGGAGGTATCTTTGACTACGATAATAAGAAATTTCAGATTGAAGAATTAGAAGTCGTAACGCAAGACCCTGAGTTTTGGGGAAATTCAAAAAAAGCAGAAATTACGATGCGACAAATTCGTGAATTAAAATTCTGGACAATCGGTTTCGACCAACTTAATCAATTGATGGGCGACCTCGAAACAATTTGGGAATTCTACGACATGAATGAGGCATCGGAAGAAGAAGTCGATGCCGAAGGAGCAAAATTAGAAGAGAAATTAGCCGAGTTGGAGTTCCGTAAAATGATGTCCGACGAAGGTGATAATCTATCTGCCGTTATTGAAATCAATGCGGGTGCGGGTGGCACAGAGTCGCAAGATTGGGCGAGTATGCTCATGCGTATGTACATTATGTGGGCGGAAAAAAATGGTTTTAAAATCAGAGAAGTTGACCATAACGACGGTGATACGGCTGGTATTAAATCGGTTGTGATGGAAGTTGAAGGTGAATACGCCTACGGAAATCTAAAATCTGAAAATGGTGTTCATCGTTTGGTAAGAATTTCACCATTTGATTCAAACGCTCGTCGTCATACCTCTTTTGCTTCGGTGTATATCTCGCCTTTGGTGGATGATACCATCGAAATTTACATCAATCCAGCCGATGTTAGTTGGGATACATTCCGTTCGGGCGGTGCTGGTGGACAAAACGTAAACAAAGTAGAAACGGCAGTTCGTTTAACCCACAAACCTTCTGGAATTATCATTGCGTGTCAACAAGAACGCTCGCAATTAATGAATAAAGAAGTTGCCTTGAAAATCTTAAAATCAAAACTTTATCAGATAGAAATTGATAAACGAAACGCTGCTCGTGCGGAGGTAGAAGCGGGTAAAAAGAAAATCGAATGGGGTTCACAAATCAGAAGTTATGTGTTGGATGATAGACGAGTGAAAGACCACCGAACTGATTATCAAACCTCAAACACAGATGCTGTTTTGAACGGTGATATCAACGAATTTATTAAGGCGTATTTAATGGAGGCGTAAAACAAACAAGGTCGTAGGAATCAATTTCTTGCGACCTTTTTCATTTGTTACCTAAATCACTTATATCCGTCTTATTTATCCAAACCCCTTTCATTGGCATTCAATTTGTACTAAATTTGTAGTTCTGACGTTGCTTGAATAACCCACAATTACCCTTTAATGTTAAAACGATTATCACTATTTTTCCTAACACTTATCCTATTTTGGGTCGTATTTCGCACGCCCGTAATTGGGGAGTTTAACAACACGCTTTTACATTTTTTTAAGCCATCAAAAATCGCTGTAAAAAAGGTTTCTCATAGCATTTTTCCGCCTCCTCCTGCATTTAATACGAATAGTTTACTCGCTGAAAATCAATGGGTTGATAGTGTATTTCTATCCATGGATATTGATCAAAAGATTGGTCAGTTTTTCATGGTTGCCATTAATCCAACGCACGGAGAAGCGCATTATAAACACATCGAAAATCTGATTGCGAATAACTATATTGGTGGTTTAATTTTCTTTCAAGGAGAACCTTATGCTTATGCCAATTTGAATAATCGCTTTCAATCAACTACTAAAATCCCTTTATTAATCGGAATTGATGGCGAATGGGGTTTGGCGATGCGAGTGAATTCGACGATGGCATTTCCAAAGCAAATTACGCTCGGGGCAATTCAAGATAATACCTTAATTTATAAAATGGGCGAAGAAATTGCTCGCCAATGCAAACGCTTAGGAATTCACCTCAATTTTGCTCCCGTTGTTGATATAAATTCTAATCCAAATAACCCCGTCATTGGTTATCGTTCTTTCGGAGAATTGCGTGAAAATGTAGCCCTAAAAAGTAGTGCTTACATGAAAGGAATGCAAAACAATCAGTTATTGGCTTGTGCAAAGCATTTTCCTGGACACGGAGACACGCAAGGAGATTCGCATTTTACGCTTCCCCAAGTATCGTATACGGCAGAACATTTGAAGAATGTAGAACTCTATCCATTCCAACAATTAATTAATGATTCGATAAAAACGGTCATCGTTGGGCATCTTCAAGTTCCATTTTATGACTGGCGACCTGCTACGCTTTCTCAAAGTATTATTACCAATTTATTGAAAAATGAAATGGGATTCAAAGGTTTGATCATCACCGATGCTTTAAATATGAAAGGTGTGCATCAAGGACAGGAAATATCATCAGGAGAAGTTGATTTGCAGGCATTTATCGCTGGAAATGATATTCTTTTATACTCCGAAAATATTCCTGAAGGCACCCGTAAAATCAAAGAAGCCATCAATGCGGGCTTAATTCAACAAACGGATATTGACGCACGGGTCAGAAAGATTCTTCATGCCAAATATTGGGTCGGATTGAATCAGTTTAAATACATTGATAGCAACAATTTATACCAAGATTTAAATACGCCCGAAGCGACTCAAATCAAGCAGGAATTGTATAATAATGCCATTACGGTGGTAAAAGATAGCAAGAATATTTTGCCTTTCACCCCTAATAATGGCACGTTTATTTCGATAAATTTGGATATTGCTGAAGACAATCGTTTTCAACAAGAATTAAGTAAAATAACGCCGTTTCAACACTTTGCGAGTACTTCTAAAACGGACGAAGCATTTTTCAATTATGTTCTTCAAAGTGTGGATTCTACCACAACAGTTGTATTGAGTGTTCACGGTATTAATAAAAAATCTGCCAGTAAATTAGAGGTTAGTTACAATGTTCAAAATTTTGTGAAACGATTGGAACAAAAAGCTCAAAAAGTGGTAGTTTGCGTATTTGGAAATCCGTATAGTTTGAAATATTTTCCAGAACCAACAGCTTTAATTTGTGGCTACGAAGACGACCCAACGGCTTATCAAGCCATGGCAAGAGTGCTTTTTGGCGAAATTCCTGCTACTGGTAAATTACCCGTTTCGGTAGAAAATATTTTCAAAGCGGGCGACGGAATAAACCTGTCGAGTATTGGAAAACTAAGCACCGCATCGCCCGAAAGCGTAGGAATGAAATCCACTGAATTATCAGCCATTGAGCCATTAATTCAATCCTCTATTGCGCAAAAAATATTCCCAGGTTGTCAAGTTTTAGTCGCTCGTAAGGGTAAAATTGTTTACGAAAAAAACTTTGGAAAATTATCGTACGATACTAATAGTCAGCCAGTTAATCAAAATACAGTTTATGATTTAGCTTCTGTGACGAAGGTTTCGGCAACGCTTCAATCTTTAATGTATCTCTACGACCAGAAGAAATTTAGCTTAGACGAAAAGGCTTCCCTTTATTTGCCCGAATTGAAAGGAACAAACAAGGAAAGTATAATTATTAAAGATATTCTTTGGCATCAAGCGGGATTAGTAGCCTATATTCCTTTTTGGGAACGTACTCGTATTCCTTTAGGTTGGAAAACGGATTTTTATAGTCCTAAACAAACCGAAGAATGTAATTTGTGTGTGGCAGACGGAATGTACGCAAAACCAGCCATTAAAGATTCCGTTTGGCGTTGGGTGATAAAATCGCCATTGATGAATAAAAAAGACCGAGATGGCTTGTATCCTTACGTGTATAGCGATTTAGGATTAATGATTTTACAACATCTTGTTGAGCGGTTAGCGAATCAGTCCTTAGATGTTTTTACAACAAAAAATTTCTACGAACCTTTGGCAATGAACACAACGAGATTTAATCCTCTGAATTATATTTCAAAAACGCAAATTGCTCCCACGGAAAACGATAATTTATTCCGTGAAAGGCTTTTACAAGGAACAGTACAAGACCAAACGGCTGCCATGTTAGGCGGAGTTTCAGGCCATGCGGGCTTGTTTAGTTCGGCATCCGACTTGGTAAAATTACTCCAAATGAACCTCAATAAAGGAAGTTTTGGCAACAAACAATTTTTGAGTGAATCAACGATAAATCTCTTCACCAGTAGTCATTCAGCAAGAAGCCAAAGAGTTTTGGGTTGGGACAAATTACCTTCGGACGGTGAAAGTAATTTCGTTTCTAATAAAGTTTCTCTCAGTTCTTACGGTCATTCGGGCTACACAGGCACACTCGTATGGCTTGACCCAGACAAGGAATTAGTCTTCGTTTTTCTATCGAACCGTGTAAACCCATCGGCCGCCAATAATAAGATTAATACCTTAAAAATTAGACGGAAAGTGATGGATGTGGTTTATAAGGCTTTGGAGTAAATGCTTTAAATTTGACCGATTTTTTACCGCTACGAAAATGTGTTTAGAGAATATTCTTCCGTAAAAACCGTTTTAAACCTTAGCATTAATTGAATATTTCCAACATGAAAACACAAAGAATTTCCCTAATAATCCTATCAATCTTCGTTCTATCGGGCGTGGCAGTTTATTTTAAATCTTGTCAAAAACCTACCGAAACACCCACGGAAGACGTTTCATTAATTCCTTCGCCTGATTTCAAAGCCGATTCTGCTTACGCTTATGTGAAAGCACAGGTTGATTTTGGTCCAAGAGTTCCGAACACAAAATCACATCGAGAATGTGGTGATTATTTAATCGCAAAGTTGAAGCAATTTGGTTGCGAAGTTATCAGTCAAGATTTTGTGGCAAACAAATATGATGGTACAAAAATGAACGCCCGTAATATCATCGGAAGCATTAATCCGAAGGCTGAAAAACGCATTTTATTAACTGCCCATTGGGATTCTCGTTCAGTGGCAGATAAAGATTCAGTGAATAAAAAATTACCGATTGATGGCGCAAATGACGGCGGAAGTGGGGTTGGTGTTTTATTGGAAATTGCCCGTTCTATCCAAATCGCTCAACAAAAACCAAATGTAGGCGTTGATATTATTTTCTTTGACGTAGAAGACCACGGCGAACCAGAAGATTACAAAGGCGAACATAATGTTAACTCTTGGGGTTTGGGATCTCAGTATTGGGCGGCGCATAAACACAAAGAAAATTACACCGCTTATTACGGAATTTTGTTAGATATGGTTGGTGGAAAAGGGGCCATTTTTCCGCATGAGGGGGAGTCTATGAGATACGCTCCCATGATTGTTCGCAATGTTTGGGATATTGCCAGTCGCTTGGGATATTCAACGGTTTTTGTGGATGCCGAAGGCGGAGGTTTAACAGACGACCATACGGCAGTAAATGACGTAGCCAAAATTCAAATGATTGATATTGTGGAACTTCATCCTAACAGCCCAAAATTCTTTTGGCAATATCATCACACCCACGGCGATAATATTACCAATATTGATAAAAATACCCTCAAAGCAGTTGGACAGACAGTTTTATCGGTTTTGTATCAGGAGTAATTCTAAAAAAGATAGATTATTAGCGTATAACCTGATAGCCATTTCTGACTATCAGGTTTTTTCTTGTACTTTTGTATCATCAACAACCAATCTTTTATCAATGGAACAAACCGAACAATTACAATTCGTACACCTTAACGACCTTCATGTGGCTCTCGGAGCTAAAATGGTGCCTTTTGCGGGTTATTCAATGCCCGTTTTATACACAAACCTTATCCAAGAACATTTGGCGGTTCGTAATTCCGTGGGCGTTTTTGATGTCTCTCACATGGGTGAGTTTGTGGTTAAAGGCGAACGGGCTACGGAGTTTTTGCAATATGTAACTTCCAATGATGTCTCTGCTTTGGTCGATGGCAAAGTGCAATATTCATGTTTACCAAACGATAAGGGCGGAATTGTGGATGACCTTTTGGTGTATAAGCGCAACGATAATGAATATTTTTTGGTCGTAAATGCCTCGAATATTGAAAAAGATTGGAATTGGATGCAATCGCACAATTCATTTGGGGTAGAAATGCAAAACATCAGCGAAGGCATGAGTCTTTTTGCAGTACAAGGTCCAAAAGGTGTTGCTACGATGCAAAAACTTACCGATTTAGATGTAAGTTCGATGGAATATTATACTTTCAAAGAAGGAACTGTTTCAGGTATTAGTGATGTATTAATTGCTACAACAGGTTATACTGGTGCGGGAGGAATGGAAGTTTATGTGCCAAATGAACACGCAGAAGCCTTATGGAAAGCCATTTTTGAGGCTGGAGCAGAATTCAATATTATACCTGTTGGTTTGGGAGCAAGAGATACTCTGCGTACAGAAATGGGATATTGCCTTTATGGACACGATATCGACGATACCACTTCGCCAATTGAAGCAGGTTTGGGTTGGATTACAAAGTTCAACAAAGAATTTATCTGTTCTGATTTACACAAAAGAATCAAAGAAAATGGTACGACAAAGAAATTAGTAGGCTTTGAAATGATTGATCGAGGCATTCCAAGACAACATTACGAAATCATGGATGCTGCAGGAAATATCATTGGTGAAGTAACTTCTGGAACTCAATCTCCTTCCATGAATAAAGGCATTGGAATGGGTTATGTGGCAACAGAATATGCCAAAAATGGTGCTGAAATTTATATCAATATTCGTAACAAATATTTGAAGGCAGTGGTAACAAAAATGCCTTTTTTGATTAAAAAATGAAAAAAATAGACGTTTGCTTAACCCCTGAATTATTACATCTTCACGACATCGAAAACTCAATCGTAGTAGTAGTTGATATTTTTAGAGCCACTTCTTGCATGACAACCGCCTTCGCCAATGGTGTGGAGGCAATTATCCCGGTTGCTACGCTTGATGAGTGTGTTTCCTATCAGCGCCAAGGTTATTTATCAGCCGCTGAAAGAGATGGAAAAACGCCAGAAGGCTTCGATTTTGATAATTCTCCGTTTAGTTATATGACTGAAAAAGTTCACGGTTCAACCATCTGTGTGACTACAACTAACGGAACATTAGCCATTACAAAATCCAAATCTGCTGTAAAAGTAATGATTGGTTCGTTCTTGAATTTGGGAGCATTAGCAACCTATCTCCGTGACCAACAATACGATGTTTTGATACTTTGTGCGGGTTGGAAAGGCAAGCCAAATTTGGAAGATACCCTTTTTGCTGGAGCCTTAGTAGAACGCCTCAACAATGAATTTATAGTTGAGGAAGATGCCGCTCTGATGGCACAGCGATTATACGCTTTGGGCAAAGATGATTTGTTGGCTTGCGTAGCTTCATCTTCGCACGTAAAAAGGCTACAACGTCTTGGTATTCAGAAAGATATTGCTTATTGCTTACAACATGATTTATATGATGTGTTACCTGTTTTGAGAGGAAATTCTTTGGTTAAGATGTAGAGATTTCTAAAAATAATTAAGTCAGAATGTTACATTCTGATTTAATTGACTACCTCCCCAACTCCCTCAAAATAGCCTCCGTATCCTCTCCCAAAATCGGCGCTGCCCAAGATGGTTTAGCTTCGGTTTCTGAGAATTTTAGGGGGATACCAATAGATTTTAATTTCCCCGCCGTTGGGTGTTCAGTTTCAATAATCATTTGTCGGGCTTGGAGATGTGGGTCGTTTTCCAAATCTTCCAATCCATAAACTGGACTAATCAAAAGGTCATTTTCTAAGCCAAAATCTACCCACTCCGATTGCGTTTTTTCTAAAAATAAGCCTCCAATCAAATTTTTGAAACTCAATAATTGTTCTGAATTTTGAGGAACCATAAACATTTTCCAGTCGGGTTTATTAGTCAAATCACAAAATTTACTCCAAAATTTGGGTTCTAATGTTCCCAAAGCGATGTATTTTTTATCCTGACATTCATAAACGCCATAATTTGGCATTCCACCAGAAAGTGGTAAAGTCCCTCTTTCTGAGGCTTGATTAGTAGCTGAATAAATAGCGTAAGAAACCGATAATAAAGGCATTACTGCATCAGTCATTGATACATCTACGTGTTGCCCTAAGCCCGTTTGGGTGCGTGAATGTAGTGCCGAGAGCGTTGCAATTACACTCATGTACGAACCTCCCGCAATATCCGCCAATTGTACGCCTGGAATGGTTGGAGAGGCATCTTTATCACCCGTGATTCCCAATACTCCTGCGTAGGCGATATAATTCAAATCATGCCCTGCTAAGTGCGCATAAGGTCCGGTTTGTCCATAGCCCGTTATGGAAACGTAGATTATTTTGGGGTTTACTTTTTTGGCTTCTTCATATCCCAATCCAATTTTATCCAAATAATTTGGTCTGAATTGCTCCACCACCACATCGGCAGTTTTTATTAATTCAAAGAAAATCTTACGTCCTTGTGCTGATTTATAATCCAAAAACATACTCTTTTTTGAACGATTATACGCCAAATAATTCACCGATTCTCCCCCCACAAAAGGCGGAAAAACCCGTACATAATCAGGGGCATTTGGGTCTTCGATTTTAATAACTTCTGCTCCCATATCCGCCATGAGCATTGTTCCCAAAGGTCCTGGTAATAAGCGAGTTAAATCTAAAATTCGGATTCCTTGAAGTGGGCCAGTTTGTGGTTTTCGAGACATATTTTATTTATATAAAATATTACGGGAGTATATACTTAAAAATGCAGTTTGTTAATTTGGGTCAAATTTGCAAACTGCATTTTTAAGTACATAGTTCCAAAATATTAATTCAAACTTTCTTCTCTAACAATTCTTTCCATCCACATCACACACCTCTCCTACGACGGTTTCAATTGCCATTTCTTTAGAAACTTTCTCTAAAATTTCGGCAAAAACCTCCGAAGGCTGAGCGCCCGAAACAGCATATTTTTGATTAAAAATAAAGAATGGAACGCCCGTTACGCCCAATTGCTGATAATAATTCATTTCCGCTTTTACTTCATCTGTTGCTATCTCCGAATGAATAATTGACAATGTTTTTTCAGCTGCCCAACCACATTTTTCTAAAAGTTCAACTAAGATATTTTCTTGCGTAAGGTCTTGTTTATCAACGAAATACGCCTTCATAAATGCTTCTTTTACCTCCGATTGAATCCCATCTTGCAAAGCTACCGTAAGTATGCGATGAAGGGTAAAAGTATTGATGGCTTTTGGTAGCTTCGAAAAGTCAAAATCCAACCCTTCTACTTGTGCTACTTGTTCAACTTGGTGGAATTTTTCGACAAAATTATTGCCAAAACGGTTTTGCATATAAATTTGGAAATCCATGCCCGTAGTAGGAACTGAAGGGTCAAGTTGATAAGCCCGATAAATAATTTCTACCTCTTTAACTTGCACATTATCAGAAGATTGTGTATCTTCAATAGCTTTTTCAAGTCTACGTTTACCGATATAACACCACGGGCATACAACATCAGACACCACGTCGATACGTATTACATTTGCTTTGTTCATTTGATTTATATTTTATCCTTCGCAACCATATACAGATACATACCGTAATGGTTAGGCTGGAAGGTACTATTAAAATTATTAATTAACTTCAAACCAGTAATTTCTAAAAGATAACTAACAACTGCTCGCATAAATTCCACTATTTTTTTTAATTGTTGAACATTCTGATAATCAGAAAGTTATATGTCCGTATCATTAAATATTAAGACTATTATGAAAAAAGTGTATTTATTATTTTTTGTTGCCTCAATTGCACTAACCTCGTGCAATCGTAATGGGTTTCAGGTAGGTACTGCCTGCCACAGGGAAATTGAAGATGAAGTCTTTAAACCTAATTATGCATCATTTACAACCGTTGAAAAGCAGTTTAGCATTGTTGATACAACCTATCAGTTTCAAGCAGTGATTGATGAAATAGGAAATCAGATGAAACTTCGGGGTTATCAGGACTCCAAAGATCGCCCCAATTTGATTGTTTTTTACGCACTTTTTCCAAGTGATGTAAATCTTTCAATCCTCCAACGTTCGTTTAGAGGCTTAGGAAAGGAAAACATGAACGAAGAACTCCGTAGAATAAAACTGAGAAAAGGAACACTTCTTTTACAGTTTGTCGAGAACGATACGAACCGTCCAATTTGGATGGGATACGCAGCGGGTATTGCCGCACCAGAAACGCACAAGATAGACGAAAAAGCCCTCAGGGTAGCTACAAGGCAGATTTTTGATAATTATAAAATATTTGCTAAAGATTACATTGCGGGTAGAACTATGGTAACTTCACAGGTTTTAGCGAGTAAATAGTTTTCAGTAGGAAGTTTTCGGTAAGTATGTCAGTTTTTCAAGATTGATTGCCTACTGAAAACTGCCTACTTTTTTACTAAAAAGTAAGCATCTCTATAATTTCCCAATGTTGCGGAAACATTTCTATTAATTCTGCCCGATTCTTCATTTCAAAATCATCAAAATCGAAACCTGGCGATACCGTGCAGCCCAGCAAAGAATAGCTATTCAATAACGCAGGCTTAGACCCAAACCACACACCAGCGGGTACAACAGCTTGAAAGACCTCTCCATTTTCGGGATTATTTCCCAAACGAAAAACGTCTAATTTTCCAGTTTCATCAATCATAAAAACGTCCAAAGGACAGCCCGCATAAAAATGCCACATTTCGTCAGATCCTATCCGATGAAGCGCAGAGATATGATGACTTTCTAAAAGGAAATAAATGCCCGTTGCAAAACTGCGTTCGCCTTTAAAGCGGCTTGGAAGGGCATTTTGAGGAATTTTTTCGGAAGAACGATAGGTTTCTGCAAAATATCCACCTTCGGGATGGGTTTGCATTTGGTAGTGTTCTATCCAGAATTTTGGTGGGTTATTCGATGACATCTTTAAAGAATCTTTCGTCAAAATTAAATTTTTCAATATTTTTTATCTTAACTTCTTGGAAATCAGGGTGTAATGGGTTGATAAGATAATTAGTTTCTTGGAGAACTACTGCCGAAGGTACACCAAAAGCAACGGATTGTTCTTCAATCAACCATCGGTCTGTAAATTCCGCCTGACCTGAGGGTTCAAAAATTTTATACCATAAATCTGGTAGCAATTTAGGGTCAAATAACATGATGCTTTCGTCAGGTATTTCCAACGTAAC